>JBGSYX010000566.1:0-11158 GCA_041750735.1 Cyclobacteriaceae bacterium | reverse complement strand
TTAAAAACCAGAACTATGATGTAAGTGCGCAATCCACGAATAATAAACCTTGATTTGCGTATATGACTTTTAGTCAAAATAAACATAACCCCATGCCCGTACAAATGACTAAAGCCAATAAATACCAAAGGTTTAAGCTATATAAGTCTATGAAACAACCCAAGAAAGTTCAGCGTGTTTCATAGTCCGAATAACCACCATTTCAGTAATAATTCATATAAAATAATCAATGACAATTTCTTTAAACAAACATGGAATACCGCGGCAAATACAAGGCATTTAATTCAGCGCTTATTCAAACGTACCCGATAAGTGAGCGTGAAAATAAAGTTACCTTAGCAGATTTGCTCACTCCCTCCGAAGCCTTACGGCGTGAATATAAACTTTCCGACAGAACTACAATTGCATTGAACATTCTTGCCGCAAAGGCTCTTGAGTTCAGACATAGACAATTACCGTTTATGTTGTTCACCGGTGCACATCTCATAAAGAATGGGCTTGGGTTGTTGTTGAAGGATCTCGTAGAAAAGGAAATAGTCACTTGCGTATCGGGCAATATGGCCACTTCAATACATGACTTTGAACTTGCCCTCATTGGCCAGACAAGTGAATACGTGCCCAAAGCCCTGGAAAAAGGACAGTTTGGGATGGCCTATGAATTTGCCTACATGAATGTTGCTATACAAAAAGGCAATGAACTGAAACTCGGTCTTGGCGAATCATTGGGAAAAATGATGTTGGACGATGATTTCAGAAATACTGTGTTGGCAAACGTATGGAAGCCCGGTTCCCCGGACCATTTTCAATTTCCGGAGGCAAGTGTCCTGGCAGCCTGTTATCGCAAAAATATTCCATTCACCATACACACAGGTATTGGCACAGATGTAACTGATCAACATTTGTCATTTAACGGTGAAGCTAAGGGAGGCTGCTCTGGACGTGATTTTCTTATCTATACACATGAAATTGAGAAGCTGAAAAACGGCGGCATGGTGATCAATATCGGCAGCGCCGTCACCGGACCGGAGGTTTTTCTGAAGGCGGCATCCATGACGGGCAACATTGGTAAAGTCCCAAAAGGAATCGTAACGGCGGATTTTGATCTGCGGCCATTTGATCGATCCAACATTGACGACGAATCAAGCACCGGTTATTATTTTCGCGATCAAAAAAGCATCGTCGTTCGCGTTCCTGAAGCCTATGGTGGAGAAGGGCATTATGTCCAGGGAAATCAAATAGAAACCTTTCCGGCGTTTTATCAAATGTTGATGAAGCAATGGTAATTTTATAATACTATGCAGTCAGGCACTCCGAGTAAATCTTAATTGAAAAGATGTGTCAGAGATATATTTAAAATGGTTTTACGTCAAAAAATATAATGGAACAACAACGCGTCTTAGAGATACTCAAAAAGATAAAATCTGCCAGGGTAGCCGTTTACGGTGATTTCTGCCTTGATGCCTACTGGATCATGGATCCTCGTGGTTCGGAAATTTCCATCGAAACCGGGCTACAAGCAGAATCTGTTGCACGGCACTATTATACTCCCGGGGGCGCCGCAAATATTGTCGCCAACCTTTCTGCACTGAAACCCGCCTCCATCAGAGCAATTGCGGTTGTTGGGAATGATATATATGGCAGGGAACTCACGGCTCAATTGCAAGCGCTTGGTGCCGATACCTCTGGATTGGTATTACAAAAGGAAAACTTCCAGACATATACCTATTTGAAGAAATACAATGGTGAAGTGGAATCCCCACGCAATGATTTCGGTGTTTACAACCAACGGAGCGAGAGTACAGATCAAAAGATTCTTGCGAATATCAGGCAGGCTCTTCGTGAATATGATGTGTTGATATTCAACCAGCAGGTACAAGGCAGCCTCAATAATGATTCTTTTATCGTGGAAGCCAATCGCATATTCAATGAATTCAATGATAAAATCATCATTGTTGATTCCCGGCATTATAATGAGCGCTTCGAAAATATTTATCGCAAAACCAACGATATCGAAATCGCCAGACTTTGCGGTATTTCAGTCAATCCGTCCGAAGCCATTCCTGTTGCTGAGTTGAAACAATATGCAGGCATGGTTTACCAAAAAACCATGAAACCGGTATTCGTTACCTGTGGTCCGCGTGGACTTTTAGTCCGAGACAGCCATGGCATACATGAAGTTCCTGGCATTCAATTGACATCCAAACTTGACACAGTCGGTGCAGGAGATACCGGAATCAGTGCTATCGCGCTTTGTTTGTCGGTAGGCATTGAACCCAAGGATGCCGCATCATTTGCCAATTATGCTTCGGCAGTTACAGTGCAAAAGTTATTCACCACCGGCACAGCCAACGATGAGGAAATGATACAAATATCCAGTGATCCGAGCTTCGTATATAATTCCGACCTTGCTGAAAATATCCGCGAAGCAATGTACATTGACGGCACTGAAATAGAGCTTTGCGATAATCAGGTGCTTGCCAGACTGGGCGATATAAAACATGCCGTGTTCGATCATGACGGCACCATCAGCACATTGAGACAGGGTTGGGAGGAAATCATGGAGCCGGTGATGATCAAAACCATCCTGGGCGATGAATACCACAACGTGGATGTTGCCGGATATAATGAAGTAGTGAAACAAACCAGAGATTTCATCAATAAAACGACCGGGATCCAGACTATTTTCCAGATGGAAGGTTTGGTAAAAATGGTGGAAGACTTCGGTTACGTGCCCAAAGAAAAAATTCTCGATAAATACGAATACAAACAAATTTACAATGACGCTTTGATGGCCATGGTGAACCGCCGACTGGAAAAACTCAGTGCTGGCGAACTGGACGTGTATGACTTTACATTGAAAGGCGCCATTTCCTTCCTGCAAGAACTAAGAAAACGTGGTGTAACTATGTACCTGGCCAGTGGAACAGATGTGGAGGATGTAATTAATGAAGCGAAAGTGCTTGGCTACGGTGATCTCTTTGACGGTGGTATCTATGGCGCTGTCCGTGATGTAACTAAGTTTTCTAAGAAGATGGTGATGGACAACATAATCCGCACAAACAATCTTAAAGGAAACGAAATGGCCGTGTTTGGTGATGGCCCGGTAGAAATTAGAGAAGGACGAAGATTTGATGGTATTGCCATAGGTATTACGAGCAATGAAATAAGGCGCTATGGCATGGATATCGAGAAAAGAACACGACTTGTGAAAGCAGGGGCTCATCTGCTGATCTCCGACTTTTCGCAGTTTCAGAAACTGCTCAAAATACTTTTCAGGGAATAATATAATTCCAACAAAATCATGATCATAAAAAACAATACAGCGGCACTTCTAATAGCCGCGCTAACTGCCATTTCCTGTTCACCCCAGCAAGAAAGCTCTTCATTATTTCGTCCGGCAGACTATGTTGATCCGATGATAGGTACGGATTTCTTTGGTCACACATTTCCGGGTGCAACGGTTCCTTTCGGAATGGTGCAACTGAGTCCCGACAACCACACGGACGGGTGGACTTACAGTGCTGGTTATTCCTATCAGGACAATACCATTATGGGTTTTAGCCACACTCATATGAGCGGAACTGGCTATACGGGTTGCGGCGACATACTGCTGATGCCGACAGTAGGAAATAAAATACAGGTGGAACCCGGCACCAAGGAGAATCCAGATAGCGGCTATCGTTCCAGGTTCACCCATGAAGATGAGATTGCGAAGCCTGGATATTATTCAGTAAATCTCAGTGACATTAATGTACAGGCCGAACTTACTGCAACGAAACATACAGGCATGCACAGATACACATTTCCCAAGACGTCGAAAGCTACCATCATTCTGGATCTGGGACATACGATTGGAGGTAACACAGAGAGCGTCCAGTCAACAGTTATGATCGTCAATGACTCCTTGCTTACCGGGTTAAAAAGTTCCCGTGGGGTCAATGTATATTTTGCCATAAGGCTCAGCAAACCATGTAGATATTACGGAACGTTTGACGCCGGCTATACTACCCCTGAGTCCGGTGCCAGCCTGTTTCCTTATAAAAATGAAGAAACCGGCCGCAACATCGGGGCATTTCTGGTTTACTCCACGGATGAAGATGAACGGCTACTCATCAAAGTAGGTATTTCCTATGTATCAGTTGATGGCGCGATGGAAAATCTCGACTCCGAACTTGACCACTGGGATTTTGATAAAATTGCAGGTGAGGAATTGGAACTATGGAATACCACCCTGTCCTCGGTCACCGTTACAGATGCATCCGATGAAAAGAAACAAATTTTTTACACGTCGCTATACCACAGCTTCCTCGCCCAGCAAATTTCCCAGGATGTAAATGGACAATATTTCGGAATGGATAAGAACATTCACCAACTGGAAAAAGGAGAGTTTTTCCCATCGTTCTCTTGCTGGGATACATACCGTACTGAGCATCCGCTCATGACCATTGTGGCACAAGATCATGTGAATGACATGGTCCGTTCGATTGTCAACAAAACTAAAGAGTATGGCTGGCTTCCTGCCCAACACTTCAGAAACGAATTTGGCCAGGGCATGGTCGGCGATCATCTCATCCCCATCATTGTTGATGCTTATATGAAAGGTTACCGCGATTATGATGTGGAATTTATCTACAATGCAATGCGGACAAAGGCACTCAGTTTACCTCCTTCCCCCATTCCTTTGTCAGCTGGTCGTTCCGGACTGATGGAATACATTACAATGGGTTATGCGCCATGCGATGTAGTAACTGAATCCGTGCCTAATACCATGGAACTCGCCTATAATGACTGGTGTATTGCGCAGATGGCGAAGGAACTGGGTAAGGAAGAAGACTATACGCTTTTCATGAACCGCGCGGAAAACTATAAAAATGTTTTTGACGCGAAATCTCAATTTATGCGTCCACGCAAAACCGACGGCTCCTGGCTACCCGAACTGGCAAATAACACCCAGGAAATTATCCTGAAAGGACAGCATTCCTATTATAAATATTTTGACCCGTTGTTGGTTGGTCGCCGGCCAAACAGACACTTCACCGAATCGAATGCCTGGCAATACCTATGGTCTGTTCAGCACGATCCATCCGGATTGATAGAATTGCTTAACGGTAATGAAGCTTTTTCTTCCAGGCTCAATACATTTTATTCCATGACACCATCCATTACTCCTCCAAAGTACGTCGGTGTGGTAGGGACGATCGGCCAATATGTACATGGCAACCAGCCTTCACACCACGTGGCTTACCTGTATAATTATGCCCAAAAACCATGGCTAACTCAGGAGAATGTGCGACACGTGATGGATCAACTTTACAGAACCGGACCTGGAGGGTTGCCTGGCAATGAAGATATGGGGTCCTTGTCATCGTGGTATGTGCTCAGTGCAATGGGCATTTATCCTGTTACTCCGGGCAGTCCGCAATATGCGATTGGTTCCCCGTTATTCGACGAGGTGACCATTCACATGCTGGAAGATAAAGAATTTACTATCAGCACAGTGAACAACTCTACACAAAATAAATACATCCAGTCTGCTACCCTCAATGATGAAAACTTCGACAGAAGTTGGATCGGTCATGCTGAAATCATGGCTGGGGGAAAGCTTGAATTCGTCATGGGGCCGGAGCCAAATAAACAATGGGCTGCCACCCCTGATGCTGTGCCATATTCGATGAGCAAGCATGAGGGAAAATGATTAAGAACAATGTAACTATTAAACAGTTGAACTATTAAACCACTGTACTATTGAACCCCTAAGCTTGCAGCTAATAGCCCTCAGCTAACAGCCTCAAATCAATACTTCATCCTTGGGTCGGGCACCGCGTTCAAGGCAGAAAAGTCGCCTGAAAGATATTTGTAATGGGCAGCGATTGCGATCATAGCGGCATTATCGGTGCAGTATTCGAAAGCGGGAATATAGGTTTGCCAGCCAAGTTTCAGTCCAACTTCCATGAGCCTACTACGTAATTCACTATTCGCAGAAACACCACCGGAAATTGCCACATGCTTTATCTTATGCTTCGCAACTGCTTTTTTCAACTTGTTCATCAGCATATCGATGAGTTTTTTCTGGATTGAAGCGCAAATATCGGGCAGGTGTTGAGCGATGAATTCGGGATTTTCCTGCTGTTGATCCCGCAAAAAGTAAAGTATCGCCGTCTTGATTCCGCTAAAGGAATAGTTAAATCCGGGTGTGCTGGTATCTGGAAAATGGAACGCATCGGGATTGCCCTGCGCTGCATATTGGTCGATCAAGGGCCCGCCGGGGTATGGTAGTCCAAGCAGCTTAGCCGATTTGTCAAATGCTTCTCCTACAGCATCATCAAGTGTTTGTCCAAGAATTTCCATATCGAGGTAATTCCTTACCAAGACGATTTGGGTGTGGCCCCCACTTACAGTGAGACAGATAAAAGGAAATTGAGGTTTTGGATCGTCTATGAAGTGTGCCAGTATGTGCGCCTGCATATGATTGACACCGATAAGAGGAATATTTAACGCCAGTGCCAGACCCTTTGCAAATGAAGCTCCTACGAGTAATGCGCCCAATAGCCCGGGCCCTTGTGTAAAAGCCACGGCTGACAAGGAATTTTTGACGATATTTGCTTCCAATAATGCCTGGTCGATCACAGGGACTATATGTTGCTGGTGAGCCCTTGAAGCGAGTTCAGGTACTACGCCACCAAAATTTCGGTGTGCTGATTGCGTGGCAATGATATTATTGAGAACTTTTCCGTTGTGTATTACAGCGGCAGAGGTTTCATCACAGGAGGATTCAATGGCTAATATATTAATATCCATCAGGAGTTGAGCGACAAGAAAAAAAGCAGGGCGCAAGTTATAAAAAAACGGCTTTTCAACATAAGTCTGAAAATTGGTCTGCTGACTGCCACGCTTTTAGTATCTGCAATGATTCTTATTAGTATTCCTTCCATTCAACTAAAAATCATTCGTAAGCTTACGGGACCTGTTTTTCAACAAATCGGACACCGGTTTAGTATGGATTACGTGAGCATTCGCTGGTTTGATACCATCCTCATCTCAGGCATCGAAATCAAGGACACTGATAATCATGCCATGATCAGGGTTGACAGGCTGATTTTGGACTTTAAATTGGCACAACTACTGGCCAATAACAACATCTATTTTGATAAGGCCATCTTGCAGGGTGTGAATGTTGAAATGCTCAATAATGCGCCAGATGACAAATTCAATCTAAATTTTTTTATTGATGAAATCAGGAAGGCACTGGCTCCAAAAACGCCCAGTGACGATCCCCGTACATTTAAGACCGACAATATAATCATCACAAAAGGCCGCTTTAAAATGTATCGCGACAACGTTGATTTAATCACTACGAGGTTTGACCAGAATCATTTCACATTGTTGGATGTTGATGCCCGGCTGGCAAATTTCATACTTGTTCCAGGCGTTATTAATTTTTCGCTGCAAAGCCTGCAATGCCTGGATTCTGCCAGCAAGCTTCAGATCAAGGATATGGTCACCAATTTCCAAAATACGCGCCAGTCCATGGTTTTTCAAAACATGGAACTGACAGCTGGTAATTCGCATCTGATCCAATCCATGGTTTTCAATTTTAAACAACCATCCTCACTTCGCTATTTTGTCGACAGTGTAACGCTGACAGTTAATGTGAAGGAGTCGCTGATTCACTCCAAGGATCTTGCTGTATTCGCTCCTTCGGTAAAGAAATACAATGATTACTACCGGATGACGGGTTATATGGAAGGGCCAGTTAACAGGTTCAATGCCCAGGATATAACGCTGAAGTTTGGACGAAATAGCGTGTTGCGGGGATATATTAGCATGAATGGGCTCCCTTTAATTTCAGAAACATTTATTGATGCTAAAATTACCGAAGGCAACATCCAGACCATTGACCTCGGGCCATACGTCAGCAATGCTACACTTGAAAGTATTATGAAATTTGGTGCTGTCAACCTTGAAGGAGGATTTTCTGGCTTTCCTGGAGATTTTGTGAGCAACGCCCGGTTTAGCACTAAAATTGGTAACTTTCGTACAGACATCAACCTGAAACTCGGCGATTCGCCCAATGAAATTCCCTCCTACTCAGGAAAGTTGGAAACACATGATTTCAACCTGGGAATACTGCTTTCCGACACACTTCTCTATCAACAGCTTGATATGACCGGCTCTATTCGAGGAAGCGGTTTTTCGAGAAACAATGCGCGTTTTTACCTTATTTCTGAAATCAGCCGGATTGGCATCAACGGCTATGACTATCAGGATATAAGTACGAATGCCTCGATGGCAGAAGGTTTTTTCAATGGCAATCTGATTATTGATGATCCAAGTCTGATATTCAACGGAAATCTCGCGCTCGACCTCAATAGTGCCCCTGAAATAATTACGATAAAGGCAGAACTTGGCAAAGCGATACTGGATACATTAAAGATTACCAAAATGCCGGCCACATTGAGTTCTTCCCTCAATGTGGATATGCGCGGCCTTGGTCTGGACGATATCACCGGAAACCTGTATTTTGAGAACACGAGGTTCTCGTATGGCGAGGAGGAAATTTTTGCAGAACGGATGAACCTCACCTCGGAAAAAGACAGCTCCGGACGTGCCTTGAGAATTGAAAGTCCGTTAGTTGATCTGGCTATGTCGGGCAGATTCGACTATTCGGTTCTCTTTAAGGATGCCGCTGATCTTTTCAAAGAATACAGTGTACTTTTCAGGAACCGCAGTGGTGAGATTAAGGAGTTTTATAAAGGTCGAAAATCCATAAAGGCTGCCACATACGAAATGGATTTCAGTTTAAATCCCAAGGGAATAAATGACCTTTTCAATTTATTCGACCTCAATATTATGATGTCTGCTGATACCAAAATTGCCGGTAGCATTCTCGGCGGAGAACAACGGAAATTTGATATTTCGGCAGAAATGAGTCGGTTCGACATCAACAATTTCACATTCGCCGGAAATAAAATTCAGATAGAATCCGAGAAGCGAATGGACACCACATTGGTATATGCCACTTACAAAGTGCGATCGGACGAACAGTTTATCAATGGAAAATCAGTGGGCAAGGAACTTGGATTTGATGCTAAATGGAAAGAAAATTTTATTGACATGGCCTTTCGGGTTAGTCAGACCAACTCTACCAATTACCTGAGTACCTCGGCAAATGTGGTTTTTGTTCCGGATCAAACACATATTCATATCAATCCGACAGAACTAAGCCTGATAGATAAAATTTGGCAGGTGAGCGATGACAATGAGATTATCCTGGAAACCGAGAAGTATTCCATCCGTAGTTTGAGTCTTTTTAATGGCGATCAACAGATCAATTTCAATGGTGTATTGTCAACTGATCCTGATGAAAACCTGTTTATTTCCATAGTCAGTTTTGATTTTGAAAACCTGAATCCGCTTATCACAAAAAAACTCGATGGTGTGTTGAATGGATTCATTGATGTTAAAGACTTTTTCAGGGAACGCAAGATCAATACCCGCTTGAACCTCCGCGATTTCAAGATCAATAATTTTCTCGTCGGCAACGTGATCGCCTATTCGGAATATGATAATAAGCTTAAGAATTTCGATGTAAATCTTGACGTTATCGCGAACGGCACTCAGACAATGCTTATTAGTGGCAATATTGACCCGGTTAGTGATTCAAATCAACTGGACCTGCAAGCCACCTTCACCAGCGCCAATATTAATTTGATACAACCTTTTTATGAAGATATCATTTCCGATGTCGGGGGTCAACTGGATGGAAAAGTTGCGATAACGGGTCGTCTGAGTAGTCCTGTCATTAATGGACGTGGAAAAACAAAGGGCGGCGAGTTTACCCTGGATTACCTGAAAACACATTATAAACTTGACGGTGAGGTGATATTTGACGAGCACAGTATTCAGTTCTCAGACTTCAAACTTCAGGATCATCATAATAATGAAGGAACCTTAAGCGGGATCATCTCGCACAATGGATTTAAAGAGCTTTCCTATGATTTCAGTGGGTCAATGAAGAATTTCATGGTGTTGAATACAACACCCAAAGACAACAACCTGTATTATGGTACCGCATATGCCACAGGAGATCTCAGAATTTTCGGAAAGGAAAAGGTATTGAATATCTCTGCTACTGCCACCTCAGCACCCGGAACACGATTTTACATTCCACTGGATGGCGGAGCAGAAATTGTTAAGGAAGATTTCATCAATTTCATTTCCGTGCATGACACGCTGGCACTACAAAAGCGTACCGAAAGTAAAAAGGTCAACCTTGCAGGGATTAACCTTAACCTGGATTTCGACATCACCCGTGATGCGTATTGTGAAATAATATTTGACGTAACAGCCGGCGACATCATCCGCGGTCGCGGAAATGGAAAGATCAATTTGCAGATCGATACCAAGGGTGATTTTAATATGTATGGCGATTATACGATCGAGGAAGGCTGGTACAACTTCACATTGTACAACGTCATCAACAAGGAGTTTCAGATTGAACCAGGGAGCAAAATATCCTGGATCGGGGATCCGTATGAAGCCATCCTGGATATTAAGGCTAATTACCAGCAACTTGCTTCACTGACGCCCATACTTCGCGCCACTCAGGATGATATAGATCAAAATCCAGAACTAAGCAGAAAGTATCCGGCGAAGGTTTTACTGGATATAAAAGGCAATCTAATAGCACCTGAGATAGTTTTTGGCATTGACATCGATGAATATCCCAAAAATGCCAATTACAATGGAGTTTCTTATGAAACACACCTCACGGCCTTCAAAAACAAATTGGCCACCGATGAACAGGAATTAAAAAGGCAGGTGTTCAGTCTTATCATCCTGAAAAACTTCTCCAGTGAAAATGCCTTCAACGTCGGTGGTTCTGTAGAAAAAAGCGTGAGCGAATTTATCTCCAACCAAATAAGCTACTGGGTGACTCAATTTGACGAAAACCTGATCATCGATGTGGATCTTGGTTCACTGGATGAAGAGGCCTTCAATACCTTTCAATTGCGCATGTCCTATTCTTTCCTCGATGGCCGGCTCCGGGTGACCCGCGACGGTGGCTTCAGCGATGCTGCTACAGGAACTAATGTTGCCAGCGTACTTGGCGATTGGTCTGTGGAGTACCTCCTGACGAACGACGGCAGATTGAGGG
>JBGSYX010000565.1:0-24394 GCA_041750735.1 Cyclobacteriaceae bacterium | reverse complement strand
AAATGTTCAAAACAACCATCTCCCACAACACCTCCACGGGGTGCTTGGTGATGCGGCCAGTGCCGTCTTTGATCTGGTGCCGGCAACTGGTGCCGGGGGCGGCGATGATGACTTCCTCCGCCTGCTTCCTGATGGTGGGGAAAAGCACTAATTCTCCAATCTGCATCGACACATCGTAGTGTTCCTTCTCGTAGCCAAATGAACCGGCCATACCGCAGCAACCTGAAGGAATTACCTCTACGGTGGTTCGTGGCAGGAACGACAGCATCCGCTTCGTGGGCACGATCGAGGCCAGCGACTTCTGGTGGCAGTGGCCATGGAGTTTAATCAGTTTTTTTTCTTCCCGGAATACCGAACGGTCAATAGCGCCGCTTTCGAAGAGTTTATCTAAAAATTCATCGATCATAAAGGCGTGCTTCGCCAGACGCTGCGCTTTATCATGCAGGGTGGTGCCAATGGAGAAATTGATGTATTCATCCCGGAAAGAAAGTATGGCCGACGGCTCAATTCCCAGCAGCGGCACATCCTCCGAAACCTTGTCCGCCAGCAGGCCTATGTTTTTCAGCGCAATAAACTTTGCCTTGCGCAACAATCCTTTCGACAGGTATGTTCTGCCACTCTCATCATGTTCTGGTATTTCTACCTCGAAGCCGAGTTTCGTGAGCAGTTTTATTGCAGCAATACCAACAGGTACATCATTATAGTTGGTGAATTCGTCGCAAAAAAGAAGGACTTTCCCCTGGGCTTTGAGTGGATTATTTACCCCAAACCCCAGTGGTTTATTTTGTTTAAACCATGAAAGGAGTGTCTGTTTATGGAGTTTTGGTAATGACCTTTGTTGCGCAAATCCACTCATGGTTTTTATTGCCGAACCAGTGATCGCATTGGATACAGCAAAATTGTACAACCCGGGAACAACCGAAGCCATTTTGTTCATGTTCGTGAAGTTGCCGACCATCCGCGTACGGAAGGGTACGCCATTCGAGTCATAATACTGCTGAAGAAATTCCCCTTTCAACTTCGCCATATCCACATTGCTTGGGCACTCCGATTTACAACCTTTACACGAAATGCACAGATCCATCACTTCCTTGATTTCGGATGAATCAAAGGGATTTGATTTAGTGGAATTCGTAAGTATTTCCCGTAAGATGTTAGCCCTGGCACGTGTGGTGTCCTTCTCATTTTTGGTGGCCATGTAACTTGGGCACATAGTTCCGCCGCTGATGTGTGTCTTTCGGCAATCGCCGGAGCCGTTACATAATTCGGCAGCCCTGAGAATACCATCGTAATCATCAAAATTGAAAATAGTGTTGAACTGAGGAGTATCCTGCCCGGGGTGGTAACGGAGCGAAGTATCCATCGGCGGGGTATCGACGATCTTGCCGGGATTGAAAATATTATCAGGATCCCAGATGCGTTTCACCCTTTCGAAAAGTGCGTAATTCTCATCACCGACCATATATTTTATGAATTCACCCCGCAAACGGCCATCGCCATGTTCCCCGCTAAGGGAACCTTTGTATTTCTTCACCAATCCCGCAATTTCTTCCGCCATTGTTCGGAACATCTTTGTCCCTTCAGCAGTTTTCAGGTTCAGGATGGGCCGCAGGTGAATTTCGCCGGTGGAAGCGTGAGCATAATGCACACTGGATAATCCATGCTTTGCGAGTATCTGGTTGAACTCGCGAATATAGGCCGGCAGTTCGGTGACCACCACGGCAGTATCTTCGATCACCGGCACCGGCTTGGTGTCGCCCTTCATATTGGACAAAAGTCCAAGGCCTGCTTTGCGTAAACCCCAGATTTTACCCGTATCAGCACCGGTGAGTATTGGAAAATGGAAGCCCATACCCTTCATCTTCAGTTCGGCGATCATAGCCTCTGCATCACGATGAGCATCGTCGATGTTATCGCGCGACAAGTCAATGACCAGGATAGCCCCGGGATCTCCTTGAATGAAGAACCTGTTTTTGCTTTGCTCGATATTCGACTTCGTGCATTCCAAGATGAAGCGATCGATCAGTTCACAAGCCAGAGGTTTGTACTTCAACGCGATGAGATTAGCCTCTAGCGATTCATTAACACTGGTGCAATGAATGCATACCAGCAGCGATCCTTTCGGCGGTGGTGCAACCAAGCCCAGTTTAATTTCTGTCATGAAGGCCAGTGTCCCTTCTGAACCGGCGATCAATTTGCAGAAATTGAATGGTTTCTTTGAATCCGTAAATGGCTCTGAATCCATGAGAAGATCGAGTGCGTAGCCGGTATTTCGCCTGGGTATTTCTTTTTTGGGGAATCCTTCTTCTATGGATTTTTGATGGTTTTTATCGGAGAGAATAGCATTTAGCTCTGTATAAATGGACCGCTCCAGTTCATTATCGCTTTGGCATTTAGCGGCAAATTCTTCCACATTCAGCGCAGTAAATTCCGCTTCCGATCCATCGCTCAGCAGCGCTTTCACGCTGAGGGTGTGCTCGCGCGCGCTGCCATAAACAATCGAGTTGGCGCCACAGGAATTATTACCGACCATGCCGCCGATCATAGCGCGATTGGCTGTAGATGTTTCCGGACCGAAGTATAAATTGTAGGGGGCAAGGTATTTGTTCAGATCGTCGCGGATCACACCAGGCTGCACGCGTACCCATTTTTCCTTTACATTCAATTCCAGAATATTGGTGAAATGCTTCGAAACATCCACTACAATACCACCGCCTACTACCTGGCCGGCTAGCGAAGTACCGGCAGTTCTCGGAACTAATGATGTTTTATTTTCCCTGGCAAACCGTATGAGTGTCTTCAGGTCAGCCTCGGTTTTGGGTATGGCCACGGCAAGCGGCATCTCCCGATAGGCGGAAGCATCGGTGGCATAGAGCCGCTTCATGGTATCATCGAAGTACAGTTCGCCTTCCAGTTGTGTTTTCAGTGAAAAAAGTAACTCCTTCATGGATATGGTAAAGTTTTAAATCAGGTAAATCGTTTTTGTCGCCAGGCGGGTTTCTTCCATATAGACCGACAGGATCCATGGACCCTTTTTATCTTCGACGGGCTCCCAGATGGTATCACCCAGAAAAAATGAATAGGGATTGTATTTTATTTGAACCGTCCCTTCAAACGGCGGCTCGATATTTCCTTCAGAATCCATAAATGGCGGATGCTCAATTTTAAAATCAAGGTAGCGGCCACGTGCCTGGGCCATTTCCACAACCATCCCAAACTCCACACCGACTTCTGCCTTCACATGATCGGTCAGATCGACCAACTCAGGAAGGGCAGGATTGTCGCGGTCCCATTTACAATAACGCCCGTAGCTGATGACGATCACTTTGGGTAATGGTTTTTTGCTCTTTTTCAAAGCACAAAATCTGGTTTGTCAATGCAATTTATAGGAAATAATGATGGAATAAATCCATAAACCGTAGTATCATGTGAAGTACTTTTTCCACCACCACTGAAATACTATCAGTGCCCAGATGGTAGCCGTGGCATCACTGGGATTGATGGAAAATAGCTGCTTTTTCAATCGCCGGATCTCTGTCACATCGAATATCTGCTGCGATTCGATGAGCCTGTCGCTGAGCAGGTCATCGGTGATCAGTGATTTGAGCGAGGTCCTGAACCATTTGAGCAACGGCACTTCAAAACCTTTCTTGGGTCTGTTGTAAAGTTCTGGCGGCAGTAAATCCCGGAAGGTATCCTGCAAAATACGCTTTCGTATCGTCGCATTAATTTTAGAATCTACCGGAAGCTCGAATACATAGTTTACAATATTATGGTCGAGGAATGGCACGCGGACTTCTAAGCCGTGGGCCATGGACATTAGGTCAACTTTTCGAAGCATATCGTTGGGCAATACCAGTTGCATATCGGCAAGAAGCAGTTCGTTAAAATCATTTTCTGAGCGGATGGATTTTAGGAGATTTTGCTTTCGACCCGTATATTCTTCGAGAACGAATTCTGCCCTGGTCTTTTCATGCATTAACCGGAACGCCTTAGCCTCCGAGGCCAGACCAGCCCATCGCCAGTACCTTTCCCTTTGATTGTACTTTAATCCCAGTCCGAATTTTTCCGCCTGGCGGATTTTGTTGGACAAAGCGCCATTCCTGGATTTCGGAATATAATGCATGGCCGGGGCAACGGTTTTCAGGAACAGGTTTAATGGCCCTTTTCCCATGGCTTTCAAGTGAGCCGCATGTTTATTATAGCCGGAGAAAAGCTCATCAGCCCCATCACCTGACAGCGCTACAGTGACGTGCTCTTTAGTTTTTTTACTTAAAATATACGTGGGAATAGCCGAAGAATCGGCAAATGGCTGGTCGATGCAGTCGAGTATCTTGTACAGGTGTTCAAACAGGTCTTCATTAGTCAGGGAAAACACGGTATGGTTCGTATTGAATTTTTTTGCCACGAGGTTCGCATAGGACGTCTCATCAAAAAATGGCTCATCGCGATAGCCGATGCTGAAGGTGTGCAAATCATCCTTGTATTTCTTTGCTATCCCGGAAATGATCGATGAGTCGATACCTCCACTGAGAAAAGTGCCAAGCGGCACATCGGCTACCATTCTTCGCTGTACCGAGGCTTCCACCAGTTCCTTCAGTTGTTGTTTTTGATCGTCATAGCTTGTCGCATTACTCCTAACCAGCGAAGCATCATATTCGATCTTGTAAAATGGCTTTATGGCTATTTGTTGATTTTTCACCACAATAAAGCGTCCCGGTTCCAGCATGTTAATTCCACGGATCATCGTTTGCGGTGCCGTTGTGTAATTGAGTTGCAGGTAGGTGTAAAGTGTTTCGAGGTCGATTTTTTTTTCAATTCCATAGGCCAGCATGGAGTGCATGTCAGAAGCGAAAAGGAATTTGTCTTCATCGTCCAGGTAATACAATGGTTTAATCCCGAAACGGTCCCTGGCCAGGAACAGGCTGTTTTCCTTTTCATCATAAACTGCGAATGCGAAAAAGCCATTCAGTTTTTTAAGGCACTTTTCACCATAATGTATGTAGGAATATAGAAGTACTTCCGTATCGGAATTGGATTTGAACGTGACGCCCTTTGAAGATAAGTCTTCCCGAAGTTCATGGAAGTTGTAGATTTCGCCATTATAGACAATGCGATACCTGCCGGAGGCGTCTGCCATGGGTTGGTTGCCATTTTCACTGGTGTCGATGATGGACAGGCGCCGGTGACCCAATCCCACGTTATCATTCATCCAAACACCCCGGGCATCGGGTCCGCGGCGGGCCAGCATATCGGTGGCGCGCGACAGGTTGATCATGTGGATTTTCCCAGCGAGGTTTTTAGAATATATTCCGGTGATGCCGCACATGATTTTTCTGAGTAACTGGTTTGCGGCAATAATACTTTATTTTTGTCAAATCGTTATTTATAAAATCAATTCAAGATGAACAGGAAGCCCATTTATTGCTTCATTTACTTTATTGCCATATTTCTTTTGCTGACGTTCACTTCATGCTCCAGCACCCGCGTGTCACGCGAAAAAAAGACGGATATGGTGATTACGAGGGCGAGGTCGTATACCGGGACACCTTACAAATACGGTGGTTCCACGGTGCTTGGTATGGATTGTTCTGGATTGCTGATGCGAAGCTTCGAGGTAATCGATGTATATATTCCAAGAACTGCAGCAGAACAAAGTAAACTTGGCAAAAAGGTAACTATTGATGAATTGCGGCCCGGGGATCTCGTTTTTTTTAAAACATTAAAGAAACAAGGCAAGGTGACTCATGCCGGACTAGTGACGGACAATCGAAAGAGTGGTCAGATCATGTTTATCCATTCTTCTAGCAGTAAAGGGGTTATCGAAGTGAACCTGCTTTCAGATTATTACCGATCCACTTTCGTGAAAGCGAGAAGGTTAAAATTTTGACAGACTGGATTTTTAAAATATATTTGCGACCCATTCGGGGCATTAGCTCAGCTGGCTAGAGCGCTTGCATGGCATGCAAGAGGTCATCGGTTCGACTCCGATATGCTCCACAAAAAAGGGATCGTAATGATCCCTTTTTTATTTCATTGCATTACATTAATCCGCTTAATCCTCTGATTCAGTTTATCAGGTTCTCCGAGTGGCACTTTCTCCACAACGATATTGCTCGCATCGAGATGATATGACTTCGGATCGGGTATTGCAAAGTAGGCAAATATATTGCTGATAAGCATGATGAACCGTTCCCGTAAATTGAACTCATGCTCCTGCGTGAGTATCCTGTCGATGATTACATACCGGCAATCTCCCTTTATCTTGAATTTTTTGAGGGAGGGATAGCCCGAATCCTGGCTGTATTCGCCTGATTTGGCGAGATCTTCCAGCACCTGCCTGAACAGGAGATTTACCTGTGGCTCTATCCTGAAGCCTAGTCTAAAATCTATTCTTGTTGCAACTCCTGGTATGAGGCTGGTAACTTCATATTCACAGATATATGGCTCGTCCTTAATATCGATATGAATAAACCAATACATGTCGGCCCTTTTCGGGAGTTTATCCAGAATTGAATAATTGATGGTTGATTCAATTTCGTATTTTTTATCTGCTTTAGTGAGATAGATAAGGTTGGTGGCAAATTTAGGTATGGTATTGTCGTTCCTGATATTCTTTAAGATTTTTAAAAACTTTTCCACTGGCATAAACTTCATTAACGAGTTCTTGATTTTCCGACCGTTGTACCAGGAATACATAAGTATTGCTAATACGCTTGCTGCCAAGATGGTGAACCAGCCGCCATGTGCGAATTTATTCAGGTTGCCATAAATGAAGATCGACTCCAATGGAATATAAACTATACCCATGAGTATCACGAAAAAAACATGTGTCCTGCGGCGAAGATAAAGAAGAAGCAGTGAGGTCGTCATAAGCATGGTTATGGTTATCGCCAAGCCATATGCCGCTTCCATTGCCGTAGATTTTTGGAAAAGAATCACCACGAAAATACAGGCGGCCCAAAGGAATTGATTGATAAATGGCACATACATCTGCCCTTTCAATTCCGTGGGGTACTTGATGGTCATTTTTGGCCACAGGTTCAATGAAATCGCTTCACTAATTAATGTAAATGATCCACTGATCAAGGCCTGACTGGCGATGATTGCGGCGAGTGTTGCGATGATGGTTCCAGGTAATATAAACCACTGGGGCATGATAGCAAAAAACGGATTGGCCGTTTCAGCATTGAAATCAGGATTGTGAATAAACCATGCCCCCTGACCGAAGTAATTCAACAATAAAGTAATTTTTACAAAAATCCAGGTGATCCTGATATTCCGTATACCGCAATGTCCCAGATCCGAATACAATGCCTCGGCGCCTGTGGTAGCCAGAAAAACAGCCCCCAAAATAAGAAAACTGCCTGGATAGTTTGCTAACAGGTTAATGGAATACATCGGATTTACCGCAGCAAGAATTTCTGGATATTTCATAATCTGCAGGCTACCCCAAAAGGCAATAACTACAAACCATACCAGCATAATTGGACCAAAGGCATTGCCCAGAAACCGGGTGCCAAATTGCTGCATGAAAAATAAACCACTCAGGATGGCTACAATAATTGGTATTACAGGTATGTCAGGATTCAGGAACCTAAGACCCTCGATGGCGGACGTCACGGTGATTGCCGGCGTAATGATGCCATCGGCCAGGAGCGTACTTCCCCCGATTAATGCCAGTATATAGGCCCAGCTGTACCTTTTTCGGAGTAGGGCAAAAAGTGCGAAAATGCCACCTTCCCCTTTGTTATTGGCCCGGAGGGTCACAATGACATATTTGATGGTTGTCTGAAGCGTGAGTGTCCAGAAAATTAGAGATATACCGCCAAATATCGTCTCCTGATTGCTGGTTCCCAATACGTGTTTTATGGCTTTGACCACATAGAGTGGAGATGTGCCGATATCGCCAAAAACGATTCCAAGGGTGATCAACAACCCTCCGAAGCTGATGTTGTTCTTAATGTTCATAGGTTGCTTGATTGGTTTGTAATGACTTGAAAAAGTCACATGGTCCTGTCCAAAGGCTTAGAACCGGAAGCATTAATTCTGAAGGAAGGAAGTTTAAAGAATAGGTATGGATTGATTGGGAAAAATCCATAAGATTTAGGTAAGGGTCTCAGAAGTTTGATGCTGAGACCCTTTTATTTTTATTAACTAACGGAAACCCGTTTGAAAGTCTCAACCGTCAGACCTTTTTTCACTGAATCAAGGTACTGGGCTATAGTCATATTATTGTCTTTGACGAAAGTCTGACTCAACAATGTATTTTCTTTGAAGAATTTATTGAGTTTACCTTCCGCGATTTTATCAATCATGTTTGCCGGTTTGCCTTCGTTGATAGCCTGTTCACGACCGATATTGAGTTCGCGCTCGATTATGTTTGCCGGGACATTTTCCTTACTCACCGAAACTGGACTCATTGCGGCAATCTGCATCGCCACATTCCTTCCGGCTTCAGTCACATCAGCGCCTTGAACACCTTTCAGTTCGACGAGAACACCGAGTTTACTTCCCGCATGGATGTAGGACACAACGCGTTCTCCTTTGAGGACTTCATAGGCGATGACATCGATTTTTTCACCGATTTTTCCTACCAGGTCGGTCACTTTTTCACCTACTGTTAGATTGCCGGCCTTAAGTGCTTTCAGTTCGTCGATGCCTGCGGGCTGTTTTTCATACGCCACACTTAATACTTCTTTTCCGAGGTTTTGGAAGTCGTCATTTTTTGCAACGAAGTCTGTTTCGCATCCGATTGCTACAAGGACAGCCAGTGAGTTGTCTGCATTGCTCTGGATAAATACGGTGCCTTCTTTTGTTTCACGATCCGCTCGCTTTTCAGAAACTTTCTGACCTTTTTTCCTCAGGAATTCGATCGCTAGATCAAAATCGCCATTGGACTCGGTGAGAGCCACCTTGCAATCCATCATACCGGCGCCTGTGATTTGTCTGAGTTTATTTACTTCTTGTGCTGAAATTGCCATTGTATAGAATTTTAATTTTAATATAAGTGGTACAAAAAAAATTGAACACCAGGCTGATAATCCGATGTTCAATTCTATGACATTTAAGAAAGAATTAATCCTTGGATGACCTTACCTCGTCAACTTCTCGTTTAGCCTGCTCTTCATCATCCTGCTTGGTATCTTCCTTATCTTTTTTCCTTTCCATTAGTCCTTCCTCTATGGCTTTCGTAATGTAATCAGTGATGATTTGAATGGATTTAAACGCATCATCATTTGCTGGAATCGGCATATCTACAGTATCCGGATTGGAATTGGTATCAACCATTGCTATCACAGGGATATTGAGTTTTATGGCCTCTTTCACGGCAATGTGCTCCCTCTTGATATCCACGACAAAAAGTGCCGCCGGCAGCCTGGTAAGATCCTGAATCCCACCGAGTACTTTCTTGAGTTTGTCTTTTTCCCTTGAAATCATAAGGCGCTCCCTTTTTGCCAGGTTCAGATAGGCCTCATCTTTCATGAGCTTCTCCATAGATGACATTTTCTTCAGGGATTTCCGTATGGTAGCAAAGTTGGTGAGCATACCGCCCAGCCAGCGTTCTGTTACATACGGCATTTTGAGGCGCTGTGCTTGTTCTTCAACAATATTCTTTGCCTGCTTCTTGGTGGCTACAAACATTATCTTTCTTCCTGACCGCACTACACTACGCATGTATTCGGCAGCATCCTCAAGGCAAACGATGGTTTTGTTGAGGTCAATTATATGGATGCCGTTTTTTTCCATGAAGATATATGGAGCCATTTTGGGGTCCCACTTTCTCGTAAGGTGGCCAAAATGTACGCCGGCATCAAGCAAGTCTTGATAAGATATATTACTCATTAGTTTATATTAACGTTTACTGAACTGGAACCTTCTCCTGGCCTTTCGCTTGCCATATTTCTTCCTCTCAACCATTCTCGGGTCTCTGGTAAGAAATCCTTCCTTCTTGAGGGCGGACTTGCTTTCATCATTGATTTCAACCAACGCTCTTGACACCGCTAGTCTTATCGCTTCGGCCTGACCTTTAAATCCACCGCCTGAAACATTCACACTCATATCATATTTACCGTCAGCCTCAACGAGCGTCAAAGGCTGCTTTATGATAATTCTGTGTATTTCCAGCGGAAAATAATCCTCAAGATCCCTTCCATTAATGGAGATATTCCCATTGCCTGCGCTCAGGTACAATCGTGCAACCGATGTTTTCCTTCTTCCGATTTTGTTTACTACTTCCATCGATTTAGAATTTTACTGATGTTGGATTTTGAGCACTATGGGGGTGTTCACCTCCATTGTAAACGTACAGGTTCCTAAACAATGCTCTGCCAAGCCTGTTCTTGGGTAGCATCCCTCTTACTGCGTTTTCAATAAGCAGCGAGGCTGATTTGGCTTTCAATTGCCTTGGTGTAGCAATTCTCTGCCCTCCGGGATATCCAGTATATCCGATATACTGTTTATCTGTCCACTTTTTACCAGTTAATCTGATTTTGTCTGCGTTGATGACAATCACTCTGTCACCACAGTCTACATGGGGAGTGTAGCTGGCCTTGTGCTTACCTCTGATAATTCGAGCAACCTGGCTTGCAAAACGTCCTAGAATTTGAGAGTCAGCATCAACGACTACCCACCCCTTTTGTACGGTAGCTTTGTTTGCGAAACTCGTCTTATAACTAATTGATTCCACTAAGTTTACTTGTTTTTTTAAGTTTTTAAGCCGTTTTCAAAACGGGTCACAAAGATACGTCTATATTTTTTATTTCAAAACAAGGCCTGCATTTGTTTATAGCGTTCCCGAAACACCCGTTTCATTCTACTCGATGGATATGTAAAATTTGATAGTTAGAATTGGATATTTTTATAATTTTGTAAATTGATCATACAATCAACCTGCAAATTGTTAATTTAACCGTTTGCATAAACTGGGTTCTATATGAAAAACGTTTTACTCCTGCTTTCACTGTTAATATGCTCGGAATTTGTTCAGGGACAGGGTTTTTATAACAGAAACCGGAACCGAAATCTCGTTCTTTTTGCTGGCACAGGGACTACACATTACTATGGGGATCTTGCCAAAAATAATGATCACTCGAATATTAAACCCAACTTTGGTATTGGTGCCAGGTATAATTTTTACCGATGGTTTTCCTTTGGTGCTGAAGCAACATGGTTTATGCTCGGCGGTAGCGACAAAACTGACCCAGGAAAAGTCACAAGAAATCTTTCCTTCCAGTCACACAATTTCGAACTAAGCGGAATGGTCCATGTAAGTCTTTTTGAAGAAGACAGACGATTTTATATGCGTCAGTTTGCAAATCCCTATATCTACGGAGGCCTTGGAGTAATTAATTATAATCCCACCGCCGAACTGGACGGTGAACGCTATAACCTAAAAAAACTCAATACCAGCGGTGAGGACTATAATGGAATTGGTTTGGCTTTTCCGGTAGGAGCCGGTGTGAAATTCCGTGTGAATCCATTCTTGAATGTCGTTTTGGATGGTGGCTATCGTTTTCTCACGACCGACAATCTCGATGACGTAAGCAGTGGAATATATCCTGATCCGGCGTCGTTCGGTTCCGATGATATCGCCAGAAAGCTCTCCGATCGCACTTGGGAAACACTACCTCCAGGTGAACCAACGTGGGCAGAACAAGGTAAAAACTTCCGCGGTAACCCCACCGATAAAGATGGTTATTTTATATTTAATATAAGGGTTGAGTATTATTTTTCTGAAATCGGAAAGACTTCTACCTTCAGAAAACAGATAAAGGGAGGATCTAGTTATAAAGTAAAGCCGCCTAAAAGACGTACAAACCGGCAGATCAATCAGAGACGGTTTTAGCATCACGCAACAACTTCCTCTTTATACCAAGTATGATCATGAAATAAAATAAAAAGGCTACAATTGTCAGCAGTAGAAAAGGTGCATTATTTATCCGGACCATCCGGCTAAAAACAAACATCACCAAAAACTGAATTGCTACAAGAACGGCTGTGCTTTTAATGTGATTATCACCACACATTTGCAATACTAAATGATGAATATGACTTCGGTCGGCTCTAAAGGGTGATATGCCCTTAAAGCTTCTTTCCAATGCTACTCGAATCATATCGGACATTGGGATGAAAATACTTCCAAAGACCATGAAAAATGAATGATTTAGTGGCACCCCTGACGCTGGGTAATTAATGAATTTCAAGCCGAAAAAAACCAAAACACCTCCGATAAAAAGTGAGCCCGTATCTCCTAAAAATATTTTACGTTTTCGCGAAAAATTGAAAAAGAGCAGCCCACTCAACGCGCAAATCAACGCAAAAGAAAAAATAGCCATTTCATGCATTTCAAGCCTCATGAACTCGATGAGATAAAATAAAGCGCCACTGATACCCATACCAATAGCCAACCCGTCGATTCCGTCAATCAGATTAAATGCATTGATGGTCATCACAATAAAAATAATCCATGCGATATGGTTGAAAATACCAGGGAGATGAATGAGGTCATTTACAAAGGGTAAGGCAAGATCCTGGGCATTAATTGACGTAACGATTACAATAGCGGGAATAAACTGACCGAGAAACTTAAAAACAACAGGGATCGGGTTGAAATCATCAATAACTCCGGTGATTAAAAGCACAGAAAAAGCCGAAATCATAAGCGAGAAATCCTCCTGAGACGGATAATCGGAAAATACCAGCAACGGAATTAGAACTGAGAAATATAGTATAATGCCCCCTGTATTTGGCACCGATTGATCATGAGAACTTCGGTGATTTATAGAGGCGAGATATCCTTTTTTTTTCGAATATTTTACAACTAACGGAGTGGCTATTATAGCTAAGGCAAATGCAAGAAGGCCACTACTTAACAAAGTCCAATCCATACCACATGCTAAAAAAAACTATATCCGCTCTCGTTTTTTATCCAATGCCTCAAACTTGGAGGAGTTGCTCTTAAATTCCGGGACTATATATTTCATCATCCCAACCAGCTTCAACTCGTCATTGTCTTGTAAAGAGTTGATAAGCAAATCGACGTTCTTTCTGACTTCGAGATAGTCCTCCTCTTTGGTTCGGGCAATTAATATTTTGTGGTGATATGTAGGCATTGTGTTTTCCTCGCTGCTCAATACCTCCTCAAAAAGCTTTTCGCCACTACGTAGGCCGGTAAATATTATTTCGATATCCTTCCCCACTTCCAACCCAGAAAGCTTCACCATTTTACGCGCCAGGTCAACTATTCTTATGGATTCACCCATGTCGAAGATGAATATTTCACCACCCTGCCCCATAGCGCCTGCCTCCAGTACCAGCTGACAAGCTTCGGGAATTGTCATAAAAAACCGTGTAATCTCAGGATGTGTCACAGTTATTGGCCCTCCCCTCTCTATTTGTTTTTTAAATACAGGTATCACTGATCCATTGGATCCAAGGACATTGCCAAATCGCGTGGTAATGAATTTTGTGGTGTCGGGGTTCTTATCCTTAAGGTAAGTATTGAGAGACTGCACGTACATCTCCGCAATTCGCTTGGAGGCTCCCATAACGTTTGAAGGATTTACGGCTTTATCCGTCGATATCATTACAAACTTCCCCACCCGATACTTAACCGAAAGGTCGGCGAGGAGTCTTGTTCCTTTCACATTGCAGTTGATGGCTTCTGTGGCATTTTTTTCCATCATGGGCACATGTTTATAAGCCGCGGCATGGAAAACAATTTGCGGAGTAAAATCCCGGAAGATTACTTCCATCCGCTCTTCATTGGTGATATCGGCTATAATAGGATATACCTTTAAGGTTCCCTTTTTTAGCTTGATTTCATTTTCAATCTCAAAAAGATCCGATTCAGCTTGATCAACCAGTATGATATATTCAGGATTGTAGTACAGTGCCTGACGGACTATTTCGCTGCCAATCGAACCAGCAGCGCCGGTAACCATAACGCGCTTTCCTTTGAGTTCCTGGGTAATATTATAATTATCCAGGGTAATAGATTCACGCTCTAACAACTCTTCAATATTGATGTGCTTTATCTGGTTCAGACTCAATTCACCTCTCACCCAGTGCTCCACCGGGGGCACAATCATTACTTTAATATTCCTCGAAAGGCAGGCGTCAACGAGTTCGTTTTTGCGCTCAATAGATATATTCCTGTCTGAAATTATTAGTTCCTTAATGTTTTTGGTATCAAGTAACATTTCCAGGTCTTTCCTCGTCTCAAAAATTTTTACGCCATTTACGACTTTCCCAGCGTGCACCTTATTGTCGTCAAGGTATCCAACCACCTTATTTCGGTGACCGGTGCTTTCTTCGATAATGTGACGTGCCGCTTGCGCCGATTTGTTAGTGCCGAATATCAGGATGTTCTCCGTCTTTTTTTCCTTTCTCAGGAAGAAGGCAAAGGTCTGCTTTACAAATAAGCGATAGCTAAATAATAGGAGTACGGAGCTGAGAAAGGCAATAATGATCACCGAAATCGGCAGCAGGTAACGACCCGTAAATTCAAAAAAGATATAGCTGGTGATAAAAGTAGAAACGGAGCCTAAGAAGACAGTAAGCAATATTCTGATGGCGTCCTGAATGCCGGTGTATCTCACGATTCCCGCATAACTCCTGGTGAGCATACTGGCAGCAAAGCAGAAAAAAGTAAATATTACTATTCCCTTATTAACCTCATAACTGTCCAATCGGCTATAATCGAAATTGAACCTGAGCAAAAAGGCCAGCAGTGATGAGAAAAACAATATTATTATGTCAATAACGATAATAATCCAGCGCGGGACAATTCTGATCTTCAGTAAAAATTTATCCATTCTGGTCTTTTGATTGATCAAAGTAATAAAAATATTACAATTAAATGTTTAAAAAGTACCGAATATAAATTGTGCATCAGTAGTTAGTAAACGAAAAACTTAGAATTGACTCGCAAATATAATGGATTAAGGCTTTTGAATTAAGCTAACCAATCCCTTTATTAATTTGAGCTCATCCTCGGAAAGTCCCAAACCTGAAGGAAGACAAATACCCTTCTCAAATAACACATCAGAAACTCCATTAACAAATGATTTTTGCGGATGATATATTGGCATAGTGTGCAATGGCTTCCAAAATCTTCGAACTTCAATACCTTTATTCTCAAATTTTTCTTTTAATGATGAAGCCGTTTCACCATCAGGAAGCAAGAATGCCGACATCCAACGATTCGACATCGCTCCGGGTTGATTTTGCGTCGATATAAGTATATTCTTCTCTTCATTTACCTGTTGATAAAAATTGAAAATGGCGCGTTTGCTCTCCACACGTTTGGCAAGTGTCTGCAGCTGCGAAATTCCAAGGGCAGCGCAAACATTACTGAGCTTGTAATTATATCCAATATCTAGATGGAGGGAGCCATTTGTGGGATCCTTGGCCTGCGAAGCCAGTGACCGCGCCTCTTCGGCAATTGCATCATCGTCTGTCAATAGCGCGCCGCCGCCTGACGTAGTCACTATTTTATTTCCATTGAATGAAAAAATACTGATTTTTCCATGCACGCCTACAAAATCACCATCGACGGTGGAGCCGAGCGCTTCCGCGGCATCTTCCACCATGGGCACTTCATATCGGTCTGCCACCTGTTTCAGTTCATGGACTTTTGCCGGATTTCCATAGATGTGAGCGTACAATATCGCCTTTGGCCTAATGCCATCATCCGCAAGTGCTTTCATCGCATGCTCAAGAAGGTTTGGATCCATATTCCAGGTCTCCCTTTCACTATCAATAAAAACCGGTATGGCTCCGAGATAGGCTATGGGATTGGCAAGGGCTACGAAACAAAACGATTGGCAGATTACATAATCGCCAGGTCTAACGCCGAGTGATTTCAATGCAAGATGTATTGCAGCAGTACCGGTATTGGTTGCGATACAATGCTTTCTACCCGTCAACTTTTTCAATTCTGCTTCAAACAACTCCACATACGGGCCTCCGGGAGCAAGCCAGTTGGACTCCAGTGCCTTCTTCAGCTCATTGAGCTCGTCACCGCTTTGCCAGGGTGGGGAAAGATAAATTTTGTATTGTTTGTGATTGGTCATTGTCTATTCAATGGTTTAGCCGGATTTCCAGCTACGATGGCCCCGGCTGATATATTTTTCGTAACGACCGATCCGGCTCCTACAATTGCCCAATCGCCGATTTTTATTCCGGGCAGCACGGTCGCATTTGCTCCTACAAAAGCACCGTTGCCCAATACTGCCCCGCCGCAGATAACAGCTCCCGGACCTACATGGACAAAGTCGCCGATCAGTACATCATGCTCAATGACAGTGCTTGTATTAATGATGGAATGCTTACCAATAATACTCTCTGCCTGGATAACCGAATTAGTTAGTACCATGCTACCTCCTCCGATCTTTGAAGAATTTGAAACCACAGCCGTATGGTCAATGAAAGTGCCGAAAGCGTGGGAAATCTTTACTGAAAGTTTACTGCGAATTTCATTAGAGCCGATGCTTATTAGCAACAGCTCGTCTTGATGCAGCTTCGGATTATATGTATAAACAATCTCTTGATTTACAAATGATCTGATATCCGGATTATCATCAAACACGCACAGCACAGCTTTGTCCGACTTCTTCAGTCTGTCGTAAATCACTTTTGCATGTCCGCCGGCGCCATATAAAATCATACTTGCTTAGTTTGAACCATTAAAAACCGGCATGACGTGTTCCGATTGAAATTTTAATAATTGACCAATGGTCTCTAGGCATATTTTTATGTCAAGTAAAAAGGATTGATGCTCCACATACCACACATCCAGGTTGAACCTTTCGTCCCAGGAAATCAGATTCCTGCCAGCTACCTGCGCCCATCCGGTAATTCCTGGCATGACTCGAAACCGCTTTCGATACCTTTCATTGTACTTCTCATTGTATTCCACGGGCATTGGTCGTGGGCCAACAAATGACATTTCTCCTTTTATAATATTCCATAACTGGGGCAGCTCGTCGATACCGGTTTTCCGTAGGGCTCTGCCGGTTCTGGTGTAGTGCCTGTTTTTCATGGATAAATCGCTATTTTCCAATGGCACCAGTGTTCTGAATTTATACAACCGAAAACATTTCATTTTGATGCCTGAACGGTATTGTATAAAAAACACTGGTGAGCCATCAATAATGAATATAATCAAAGCGAGCAAGCCGAGAAAGGGCGCAAGTACCACCATCAGGATAACTGCCAAAATCCGGTCCAATGAAGGCTTTATGACATTTCTATACATTGGCCCTTTTCAATTTTTGTTTTAACCCAATATAAATTACAGACAGAAAAATAAGCATCGCGACTATTATTGGCCACTGAACCGCCCATGGTTTTTTTATAATTATCAGAACAAAAATATTGATGAAGGACTGACCAATCATGTACATCCCGGACATTCGTAAGTGCGGCATGCCTGTACGGCTTATCGCCACCTGGAATAAATGCATTCGGTGGGCCTGGAAAATATTTTGTCTTTGGATTAGTCTTTCGATAATTGTGAAAATCGCATCGATCCCATAGAGCGTGAGCAAAAATATGTAAGCAGGCTGGCCAGATACGAGGATAAGCTTCAGTAAAAGATAAACTATAATGTAGGCTATTGTGAAACTACCGACATCGCCCGCGAAGCATGCTGCCTTTTTGCGGAAATTAAAGAAGTTGAATATCAGGATGGTCAATCCGAAAAATGCCAAAAACTCATTGGCTGTGAATTGGTACAGACTTGTGTTGATGTATAATAGTGTAAGAATCGCCACCAGGCTATACCCACCGGTCATTCCATTGATGCCATCCATGAAATTGTATGCATTCAGCACGCCGGTAGTTACAATCACAATTGCGATCAACCATATAAATGAAATATCAAGATTTAATTGTAGTGACAAGATTATTAGCGCCACCGACAAAAACTGCAGTGGTAAACGCACACGGCCTGGAAGATCAAGCAGGTCATCGGCAAATCCAACGGCGCCAATAATAGCCAAGCCAATGACAACATAAGTTCCCGGATTATCAATAAATACCATGTAACACAGCATCGCCACAAGAATCACAATACCGCCTCCGCGGATCGTAGCGCCCTTGTGCATGGTGCGGTGATTTGGTAGATCTACGATACGAAACTTCCTGGCTATTTGGAAATACAGGAAAAATCCCGCGGTGATTAGTACGGTTGCAACCGGAAAAAGCAGGTTATCCATTTAACGACTTTATGGTCAATGTCAGTCCTTCCCTGGTTGAGACCGGGAATTCAGTATTCAAAGTTAGTAAAAGCTTACGATTGGTGACTGCCATGCTTTCAGTAAGTTTGCCGAGTGTTGATCTGTTGAATGGAAGATGCATCAAAGAACCAACGGCTGCGAGAGTCCGGATAAGCAACCTGGGAATTTTGAGCATTTTTGCGCGCTTTCCACAGGCGACGCCGATAAGCATTACAAGCTCTGTGGTAGAAATAGCCTCATCGTCAGCAATGTTGAACGTCCCGCTGCAAAGTGGATGTTGAATGATTTTTTCTATCGCGAAACACAAATTGCCGATCGACAGGAAAGACCGTCGGTTGTTGAATGCTGCCAATGGATATGGTATTCCCTTTTTCACCAATTTGTAAAGCAGATTCAGATTGCCTTTGTTGCCGGGTCCGTGAATCATGCAAGGGCGAAGAATTACTAACCGCTTTCCGGGCACAGGGTGTTCATTCAGGTATTGTTCTGCCAAAAGCTTTGTTTTTCCATAGGGGGTTTTTGGTTCAGGTTTAAAGGTTTCATCGATCAATTTATCTGTAAAATCGGCAACAGCTTTTATGGAACTCATGTAGATAAAAGTCGATGCGGCAGAATGTACAAATTGATCATAAACCTGTTTCGTATTTTCCACATTTCCCTGTAAATAATCCCGCTCCGTAAAATTCCCCGAAAGGTCATGGGCTATGCCCGCCAGGTGAATGACAGTATCGACTTTATATTTATTCAATTTATCCGCAGGGATGTCCGGCACTATTTCTACCCTGAATTCACCGAAAGCCGTTTTGGCTTTCTCGGCATTTCTGGAATGCACTAAAAGCTCAACTCCATCTTTATCACGGAAATACTCCACCAGGCTTCTGCCGACAAAGCCCGTAACGCCGGTGATGAGGATGCGGTTCATTTGTGGTTAAACAGCTCGAACACCTTCACTAAATACTTCGGGTAAATCTTCATCGCGTTGGTACGGATGCCATGAGACCGGCAGGCTTTTATGATCTCGCGGTTCAGGATAATATTGCTCTTAAAGCCATTACTGCTCACGCCACCTTTGCGCATTTTTACCATTTTTATTGGCAGGTATTTATAGTTGAGTTTGTTCACGTGGATTAGCCGGATGAGCATCTCATAATCCGCCGCGATAATGTAGTCAGTCTTGAAAGGACCATACTGCTCGTAGAATTTTCTTCTAACGAAGAAAGTGGGATGTGCCGGCATATACCCTCTGGCGAATTTGGCCGGATGCCATTTACCCGAAGAATACGTTCGGACGGTACGGTCCAGGTTAAGCGGGTCCACAAATATTAAATCACCAAAAACCGCATCAACAGTCGGGTCATCGAATGCTTCGGCTACTTTGGAAATAACCTGGGTGTCAAAATAAAAATCATCAGAATTGAGGATGCCGACCACGTCACCTGTTGCCAAGGCAAGACCCTTGTTCATAGCGTCGTAGATTCCTTTGTCAGGTTCACTGATCCATTTGGAAATACGCCCCTGGTTTTTTTTCACGATTTCCACCGTGCCATCTGTCGAGCCCCCATCAATAATAATATGCTCAATATCCCCATGGCTCTGACCCGCAACCGAATCAATCGCATCCTGGATATGGGCGGCACTGTTAAAGCAGACGGTGATGATGGAGATGGTCATTTTTCGATAAAAAATTAATCAATGGATTATTCGTCAAGATATCTCTGATCAAATGGATATTGATATCATAAAAAAGTCAATCCTATCTTTCGATTAAGGCCCTTCTCAAATATCCTGATCAAAGTAGAAAGCTGGACGTTTCCCCTGGCATTTTCAATCCTGGATATATAGCTTTTCTTAGTTCCTACTTTGTCGGCCAACTGCTGCTGTGTCAAATTCGATGCCTTCCTGGCTTCTTTAAGCATTTCACTGACAATAAACATCTGAGCCTTTTCTTCATAAGCGTTTCTACTCTCCGAACCGATAGCTCCATGCTCCTTCTCTATCAGTTCATCAAATGTTTTTATCCCTTTATAATCTGCCATATCTAATCCCGTTTTTGTTCAAAATACTCTCTTTTAAGTCGCATTGCTTTTTCAACCTCAGTATTTGGTGTTTTTTGGGTCTTTTTCTGAAATCCATTAAATAATACGACCAAACGCCCCTGATCAAAGCAGCAGAAAATGCGATAAATATTCGACTGGTATTCTATTCTTACCTCGAAAAGCCCCTCATATCCTGTCATCGGGGCCAGGAACTTTCTAAGCACCCTTTCCACCTGCTTAATCAATTCGAATACATACTGAATTTTTGATTTCACATTTGCATCCAAGTCCTTATAAAAATCCAGAAAGTATTCTCCGTGAAATATTATCTGCCGGGCCATTGCACAAAGTTATCTTAAAAGATAACAAAGTAAAATAGTTTTATCAAATTGATTTTTGCCAAACCCTTCCATTTTCCCCTATCCTGAATGAGCAGACTTCACGTTACAATCTCCCTCGCCTTGCCCTTATCCACCGGATTACCACGATAAATATGGAAGGCTTCCAAATTTTTTGTTGCTACGGAATCGATCGCATCCTGGATATGGCCAGCGCTATTGAAGCATACGGTGATGACGTAGATGGTCATTGATTATTATTCATTCTAATAATTTCTGTAGGATTGGTTCTTTTAATTATTCCTCCTCCTAATGATCCATTGGAGTACTTAATCAAGATCAAGTGTGATCAGAATATTTTCCTTGACTTTACCTAACAATTCAACAGGCAATGCTCCAATTTTCTTAATCAACCGTTTGTTGTCAATTGCCCTTATCTGGTCGATCATAATATCACAATTTTCCAGCAAATTGGCCATTCCTTTTTTCAAATGAACTCTCAGTATATCCGCATCTTTTTCCACTTTGGTGGTTATTGGGGAAATAATTGTGGAGGGGTGGGGAATTTTGTTCAAAAGATCGGTTTGCACAACCAATACAGGTCTTGTTTTTCCTGGCTCCGTTCCTATTTGAGGATTCAAATCCGCAAGCCAGATTTCGTATTGTTTAATCAGCATAGTCGATCTGTTCAAAATCCCTAAGCACACTCATGGAATCTTTTTCTACTAATCCCGAATCGCTTCGCAATCTTTTCTCCAGAATGCGCCGTTTCTGTGCACGGTTATAAAAATCGATAGCCTCGTTGATATACCTGTTTCTCGGAATTTTGATCTGACTAAGAATCCGCTCGGTTTCTCCGAAAATAGAATCGTCAATTTTTAAGGATACTGTTTTCATATGAAATTTATATACCACAAATGTATATCTTTTTTGTATATTACTGTATTAATTATTCGAGTAAAACCCGGCATCAGAAAATGAACTCTTTGTGTTTTATCCAGAATTAGAAAAACATACAGTTTAAGGCAAAATTTTCCGCTCTCTTAACTTCTCCGCCGGATTACCACGATAAATATAAAAAGCTTCCAAATTCTTTGTCGCCATGGAATTCACAGCCAGAACGCTGTGCGAACTGCATGTCACAGAAGGGCAAACCACCGCCCTTGCTCCTATCCACACTCCATCTTCCAGCGTGATCTCGCCAACCATCAAATCGAAGGTTGGCTTGGTGAAATCGTGATTACCGGTGAGCAGCATGGCGCCCTGGGATATACATACATTGGAACCGATGCGTACTTTTGCCAGGTTGTCGATCCAGACTTCTTCGCCGATCCAGACATGATCACCCACCTCGAGTAGCCATGGATATTTAATGTTTACAGACGGCTTTATGTTCACGCCATTGCCAATTTTGGCCCCAAACAGTCTTAACAGAAAAACCTTGAAGTAAGAAACCGGTAAAAGTCCATGGGTAAATACGAGATGATTTATAAAATGCCAGAGGGTGCGCTTTATTATTCCAGCCCCAGGATTATACCATTGGTTATCATACCGCGATAGATCGGTTTTCACTTTAGCGTTATCATTTGATAGTCCCATCAGAATATGCTACGTGTCCATCGACAATGGTCATAACTACTTTGGTGCTAAGGATGGCGCTTTCAGATATTGTCATGATGTCCTGGTTCAGAACCGTAAAATCTGCATATTTACCTACTTCGATGCTTCCCTTATTTTTTTCTTCGAATGCGCCATAAGCTGCGTCGAGGGTATATGATCTGAGCGCCTGCTCGCGGGTCATCCGCTGGGTGGGCTCGTAACCGCCTTCGGGTGTGCCATTCAATGACTGTCTCGTTACGGATGCGTAAAAGCAGGCGATTGGATTTACTGGCTCCACAGGGGCGTCGGTGCCATTGACAATGACGGCGCCGCTCTTAAGCAACTCCTGCCACATGTAAGCGCCTTCTGCAATGCGCTTTTCACCCAGCCGGTCGATGGCCCACGGCCGGTCGCTGCTCATGTGTATGGCCTGCATGGCGGGGATCACGCCCAATTGACTGAATCGCGGAATATCCTGCGGATCGATGTGCTGTGCATGCTCTATCCGGAACCTGTATTGCTTCGAATCGCCCCCATGGATTTTGAACGCTTTTTCGTACTGATCCAATACCTCACGGTTGGCACGGTCGCCGATGGCGTGGGTGCACACCTGGAAGCCATGCTGCAATGCCTCACGGCTAATTCTGTTTATCTCCTCTACAGGTGTGGTAGAATGGCCTGATGTTCCGGGCATGTCTGAATACGGTTCAAGCAGCGAGGCCCCGCGCGAACCGAGCGCTCCGTCTGCGTAAAGTTTTATGGCCCGAACCGTAAGAAAGCCTCCTCCCAAATCTATTTCAGGCCCAAGCGTGTAGTACTGTTGTAAAAGGCGTTTGTCGCTTCCATCCAACATCACATATAAGCGAATTGCCTTGTTGCCCATGATAAGATTGCCTTTGTAGAGATCCATTATTATGTTCCAACTGGTACCCGCGTCATGAAAACTCGTGATGCCGTTGGACAAACATTCTTTCACCGCTTCTTCATAAGCCATCTGATTGCTCCGCTCGTCTTTTGGAGGTATCACACTTCCGATTAGTCCCTGGGCTGTTTCGTTGAATAATCCCGTCGGCTGACCAAGTTTAGTTTTTATTATTTCCCCTCCTACGGGAGATTCAGAAGCCGGTGAAACACCAGCCAATTCCATGGCCCTTGCATTAGCCAAGCCCATGTGTCCGCTGGCATGGCGAAGATACACCGGGTTATTTGGAGTCACTTTGCTGAGTTCATCGTGCACTGGAAAACCCTGAACTATATCGCCGGGTAAAGTATCCCACTTGTCCTGATGCCAGCCTCGTCCGGTGATCCATTCACCGGGAGTGAGGGTAGAGGCTTTGTCCTTTACTTTTATAACCAATTCGGCAAAACTCTTCACCCCAGAAAGATCCAACTCTAATTTATTGTATCCTACACCCATGAAATGTGCATGGCCTTCAATGAATCCCGGAGTCATGGTATTACCCGCCAGGTCGATGGTTTGGGTGTTTTGGCTTTTGAACTTTTCTATTTCCGCATTGGTACCGACTGCAAGGATCTTTCCGGCACTTACAGCCACAGCCTGGGCCACCGCTGGAGTTGCCATCGTATAAATGGTTCCATTAAAATAGATGATTTCGGCTGGTTGAACCGGGCCTTTGCATAGCGCAAAAAGGAGAACAGTGGTAAAAAGTAGTAGAGGTTTCATTTTCACTTGTTGAATCGGTGTTTGGTCAGTGATTACTGTTTCTGGATAACAAAAATATTGGTGGTACCATCTTCATTTTCCTGACCGGATGAAATGGCAACACAGGAAATCTCCGTCTTTGATTTGTCGCGGAGAGAGAGAGTAATCTCGATTTCCTGTTCTTTTTTATTCTGAAAATCGATCGTCTTAAGAAATTCATTAAATTCCATTCCCCAGAAAATATCTTCAAACTTCAGGGCCGTTTGCTTTTTGGAAAGCTTAAGCAATTTTTCGGAGACGAACTGCAGATTGCCTTGCTGGTCCGTTACGATAAATGCAACCGGAATGAAGTGGAAGTAATGCTCGAGCCATTCCTTATTCTTTTTTAGTAGAATTTCATCCTGTTTGGTATGGGTCACGTCTCTGGATATTCCGAAAGTTCCGACGATATTCCCGTTCAGGTCACGCAATGGATTTTTTGTGGTGGAGACCCAGGTGACATGGCCATCGTCC
>JBGSYX010000564.1:0-6436 GCA_041750735.1 Cyclobacteriaceae bacterium | reverse complement strand
TTTTGAATTTCTTTTTCAAGCTTCTCTACGATGACCTGTGGCTCCATCCGATCGGCGGCAGCCTGCCTGTCGCGCTGCTTACCAATCAGAATTTTATTCAATTCACCATAAAGCATCTGCTCATCAATACCGAGCCGGTTGGCCGTTTCCTTTATATATACAGCCCTTTTGATTGGCTGTGGAATAAGCGCAATACTTCCAATGATATCGGTAATTGTTTTAGCCTTTGCCACTGGATCGCTCGAATGCCCTTCCTGGAGAAGACGTGTCTTGAAACTGATGAAATCTTCTGTGTTTTCCTGCAGGAACTCCTTGAACCTGGCCGGACCCACCTTTCGCGAATAGCTGTCCGGGTCTTCGCCATCCGGGAAAAAGACCACCTTCACATCCATGCCCTGCTGCAAAATCATATCAATTCCTCGGATGGAAGCGCGAACTCCTGCCGCATCGCCATCGAACAATACCGTGATGTTGTCTGTCTGGCGTTGAATCAGCTTGATTTGGCTTTCGGTAAGCGCTGTGCCTGATGATGCAACGACATTTTCAACACCGACCTGGTGCAATGAAATCACATCCGTATAACCTTCAACCAGATAGCAATTGGCGTAGTGCCTGATGGCGCGCCCTGCCTGGTACATGCCATAGAGCACATCGCTTTTATGGTACACTTCCGTTTCCGGACTATTGATGTACTTGGGTTGGTTTTTCTCGTTTGTTAATATCCTGGCTCCAAAAGCAATCACTTTTCCGGTGAGGCTGTGTACAGGAAAAATCACCCTTCCCCGGAAGCGGTCATACGTTTTTTCATCCTTACGAATGATGAGTCCTGCCTTTTCCAGTATCTCCGGATTGTACTGGTTATTCATCGCTTTTTCCAGCAGCGAGTTCCATTCATCGAGGCTGTAGCCGAGGTCAAATTTCTCAATGATCTCATCACTAAAACCCCTTTCCCTAAAATACGACAACCCGACGCTACGACCTTCGTCCGATTCCCAGAGGTTTTTCCGAAAGAAGTCCTTGGCAAAATTGAGCACAATTAAGAGACTTTCCCTTTCATTTTGTACCAGAATTTCTTCAGCGGTTGGTGCCTCCTCCTTTATCTCGATTCCGTATTTTTTTGCAAGGTATTTTAAGGCATCCACATAGCTGAGTCCATCGAACTCCATGATAAACGTGATGGCATCGCCCTGCTTGCCAGAACTGAAATCCTTGAAATTCTGATTGCGTGGAAATACGATAAAGGACGGCGTTTTCTCATCAGAAAACGGACTGCGTGCTTTAAAATGCTGACCGGTTCTCTTCAATGAAATAAAATCGCCAATCACGTCGACGATATCGATGCGGCTTTTAATATCTTCTATGACAGATTGGTCAATTTTCACAAGCGCTAAGGTATGGGTTTCAAAAATAAACAGACATCTTATTATTTAGCCGAAAGGAAAAATAAATTCCGCATATTTGTGTCTTAACTCCGCCAACATCCAACTTATTTTAGTTTAGTTAGTTACAATTCCAACAATTCATTGAAACGAATGATTTTACAAAAAGAAACTATTCTCAAAGCGCTATCAACGGTCATGGATCCCGACCTGGGAAAAGACCTCGTAAGTCTTGGCATGATCACCGATTTGGAAATCCATGAAAAAAAGGTCGCTTTCTCAGTAGTTCTTACTACGCCGGCCTGTCCACTGAAAGAGTTGCTACGCAGCCAATGCATGGAAGCGATAAAGACACTGGGTATAGAAGGTTTGGAGATCACTATCAATATGACATCTTCAGTTACCAGCTCGAGGTCGGAATCTTTACCTTTGTTACCCAATGTGAAAAATATCATTGCCATTGCTTCAGGGAAAGGCGGCGTTGGCAAATCCACGGTTACATCAAATCTGGCGGTAGCGCTGGCAAAATCAGGCGCATCTGTCGGTCTTATCGATGCTGATATATTCGGACCGTCTATACCGACGATGTTTGGATGTGAAAACGAGCAGCCAACCATAAAACGCGTTGACGAGAAAAACTGGATAATTCCAGTTGAGAAGTACGGTGTAAAATTGATATCAATAGGCTTTCTGGCCCAAGGTGATCAAGCGATTGTATGGCGGGGACCTATGGCAAGTTCTGCGCTAAAACAATTTATCAGTGATACAGATTGGGGCGACCTCGATTATCTCCTCTTTGATTTGCCACCGGGCACCAGTGATATTCATCTCACAGTGGTACAAACCATTCCGATAACTGGCGCTGTAGTGGTTACAACGCCGCAAAAGGTTGCACTGGCTGATGCAGCAAAGGGTGTATCGATGTTTCAGCAGCCGCAGATCAACGTTCCGATTCTCGGAATTATTGAAAATATGGCCTATTTTACTCCCGCTGAATTGCCGAATAATAAATACTATATTTTTGGAAAAGACGGCGGTAAGAAACTTGCCAAAGACCGATCGGTTCCATTTATCGGTGAGATTCCACTAGTGCAAAGTATAAGAGAATGCGGCGATGATGGCAAGCCGGTAGTACTTACAGAGGAAGCATCGGCGGAGGCATTCATGGTTCTGGCTCAGAACCTCGCGCAGCAAGTTGCCATACGGAATGCCACACAGGAAAAAACGAAAGTGGTTGAAATAAATCAATAATTTCTCATGGAGAATCCCTCAAAAAACCCAGTTGTCTCACGTGTAGAAGCGGCATTGGAAAGTATAAGGCCCTATCTTATGACCGACGGGGGCGACGTGAAACTATTGAGTGTAAGTCCGGAGGGTGTCGTAACGCTTGAACTGCTCGGTGCATGCGGCACATGCCCTATGTCCACGATGACGTTAAAAGCAGGAGTTGAAGAGGCCATTAGGCGCTCAGTACCGGAAATCACCAAAGTGGAAGCAATTAATATTACTGCGTTCGATAATCCGCAAGCGAAAATGCCCGACCGTTACCTGTAGTCCTTTTTTTTCTATATTCGCAGATACCCATTTCACTATTTGAATCGCGTGACCTTTCATCAGAAGAAGAAAATACACTTACTAATATTCTTAATGATCGCGCTAGTCCATCATTACGCCGGAGCACAGCAACGGTGCAGCACTGTGGAATCGGAGGCTACGCGATTTACAAAATATAAAAACCTGCATTCCAAGGTTGATTTTGAAAAATGGCTTTCCAGAAAAATCACCGAACGCAGAAATAAGCTTGTCCCCTTTGGCACGAATGAAGAAGGTGATCCGGTAAAAATCGCCATCGTTGTTCATGTGATTCATAACGGCGAGGTTTATGGAACAGGAGTAAATATCAGCGACGAACAGATCTATTCGCAGATTGAAGTACTCAATGAAGATTTTCAACGTCAAAATCCGGATACCGTAAATACCCAGGCGGAATTCAGACCATTGGGTGCCAGACTAAATGTTGAATTTGTACTCGCTCGCCAAACAGAAACAGGTGAAGCGACCAACGGCATAGTTCGTGAAAAGGGCCCAAAACTTTCCTATAATATCAACATATCCGATAGGGAACTATTATCTGGCCTAAGCCAGTGGAACCCGAATATTTATCTGAATATATGGGTTACCAACCTCGTAAGCCCCAATATTGGCCTGGCACAGTTTCCCGATTATGACGCTCCGGGACTGGATGATCAGCCAAATACAACTAATCCCAATACAGATGGATTAGTGATCGATTATAAAGTTTTTGGATCGGAAGCAAAAGTACCAGGACTTGGTCTCATACCATCATACAATCGCGGACGCACCACGACACATGAAATCGGCCATTTCTTCGGCCTGAGGCATGTCTGGGGCGACGACACTTCAGCATCGGGTTGTTTTGCGGATGATTACGTTAGTGACACACCTGATTCAAATAGGGATTATTCAGGTGTGTGTACGCCGACAGATCATATTTCCTGTGGGACAAACGATATGTTCGAAAACTTCCTCTATTACACCAATGACGCCTGCATGAATATTTTCACGACAGAACAGGTCATTCGCATGGAGACAATTCTCGATAATGCGATCAGACGGGCTTCATTAAAAAATTCCATTGGTACGGAATATCCAGACAATCAATTCATGGACATCGCCATCAGCAGTATTTCTTCACCGGGCAAAGTGGTCTGTGAAACCAGCATTAGCCCTGCTATTATGGTCAAAAATAATGGCGAACAACCCATAACAAGCTTCTCGGTGGCTTATACCATCGACAGTTTGGATTTACTTTATAATTACACGGGTGATACGATTTTTTCCGGAAAGACAGTAGAAGTGGTTTTCCCTCAAGTGGAAGTCTCAACCAGCACCAATTTTTTCAGCGCACAGATTTTCACTTTACCGGGTGAGCTGAGCGTTTCAAATAACTACAGAGAAGCCTATTTCGAAACTGACCAACAAACGGATTTTATTCCGCTCAGAGAGGAATTCCTTATGGAAAATATCGAATCAACAAATTGGATAACACTTAATGAAGACAACGCTATCGGGTGGGAAACAGAGACCGCACCCAATAACAACAAAACCAATATTGCTGCATTCATCAACTTATACAATTACGAAGAAACCCAGCAATTGGACTGGCTCATTAGCCCGACGCTGGATTTTACAGATATTACCGAAGCAAGTCTATTCTTCAAGGTATCCTACGCCAGTAATGCCGACTTCAATGACCAGCTTTATATAATGGCCTCGGAAAATTGCGGGAATAGCTTCGATGAAATCCTGGAAGTTTATAGTGCCAGTGATCTGGCTTCTCAAGAATCGGAAACTTTCTGGGCTCCGGAAAATAGCGGTGACTGGCTCGATAAATCGATTGACTTAAGCAGCCTGGCGGACAAACAAAATGTACGAATCGCTTTCATGACGGTGAATAATTATGGCAACAACCTCTATCTGGATGATATTGAGTTTTATACGAATGCACCGGACGATGTCATTACTGTCGGGAAAAGCAGCTTTGTCGTATATCCAAATCCTTCGATAGACAGGCGTTTCCAAATGGCCTTCAATACCAGTAAGCGGCAGATTGTACAAATCCAGATTATGGATATGATGGGAAAAGTGATTTTCAATGGGGATTTCCCGAATACGCTCAACCAGACCTACGATTTTGAACTTGTAAATGCACGCTCTGGCATGTATATTATCGTGGCACAGGGTGAAGATTTTGTACGATCGAAAAAATTAATGTTGGGCGAATAAAGTCAAACCCGGCAATGCTATTTTTGAATTATAAATGAAAATCCAATCCCTTTATCGGGAATTTTCTATTAACCTGCATACAACACATGGCTAAAAAAATTAAGGTCGCCCTGATCTTCGGCGGCAAATCGGTAGAACACGAAATCTCCATCAGGTCGGCAAAAAATGTCGCCGCGCAAATCGACCAGGACAAATTCGAGGTTATCATGCTCGGCATTTCCAAAAAAGGCGTGTGGCATTTGAATGACTCCGTTGATTCCGATATGGAACAAGGTTCTCCAGTAGCCATTACACTCAATGCCGAAGCGCCGACACTCATCAATCTGAAAAATAACCAGGCTCTTGCCATCGATGTGGCCTTTCCGATACTTCATGGTACGGACGGCGAAGATGGCGCCATTCAGGGACTTTTTAAGGCATTGAATGTCCCGGTGGTTGGTTCCGGAGTGCTTGGCTCCGCCGTTTCAATGGATAAAGTCATTTCCAAACGAATACTTCGTGAAAGTGGCGTGCCAGTGGCCAATTATTTATCATTTAGCAAATCGGAAAAAGATGCCATTCGCTATTCCTGGGTAGTGGCAAAGCTTGGCCTGCCATTTATGATTAAGTCGGCCTCCTTGGGATCTTCCGTTGGGGTGAGCAAAGTGAAAAATGAAACTGACTTCGCCAAAGCAATTGAAGAAGGCTTTAAATATGACAGCACGATCATCATGGAGCAATTTATTAAAGGCCGTGAGTTGGAATGCGCCGTAATCGGTAATGCAACTCCGAAAGCAGCCATTCCATGTGAAGTGGTCCTCGTAAAGGACTATGATTTTTATACCTACACTGCCAAATACCTGGATGACGACGCAGTACGCATCGACTTGCCCGCGAAGATTGAGGAGAAATACATGGAAAAAATCCGCCTAACTTCCATAGAAGCCTACAAGGCATTGCGTTGTGAGGACTTTGCCCGCGTGGATCTTTTCCTGACACAGGAAGGTCGGGTTTATATCAATGAGATCAATACTATTCCCGGCTTTACAAGCGTAAGCATGTTTCCTATGATGTGGCAGCATATGGGCATGAGCTACACTGAGCTGATAACGGAACTTATAACGCAATGCCTTGACAGAAATGCAGCCCAAAAAAGCCTGGAAACCCATTATACAGCGGTGAACTGACAACCATGCGGGATTCGATGGGTTTTTTGATAAATTTGACCTTTTAAATACTAATCTCCTGTTATGGAAAGTTCTAAGGTTATG
>JBGSYX010000563.1:0-17411 GCA_041750735.1 Cyclobacteriaceae bacterium | reverse complement strand
AGGGCTCAAATCTTCTTTCCACTTTTCATTTCGAATGTTAATGATGCCTTCCGAAGTGAACAGCATTCCATTACGGGCGTTTCTGGTTGGCATTACACAATCAAACATATCTATACCTAGCGATATACACTCCAGTATGTTTTGAGGAGTCCCCACGCCAATCAGGTACCGTGGTTTATCCTTCGGTAAAATGTCGCAAACGAGGTCAGTCATTTCATACATCATTTCAGCGGGTTCGCCTACCGACAACCCACCAATAGCATTTCCCTCCCTATTGGCGTTGGCAATGGTTTCGGCTGACATCATCCGGAGGTCTTTATAGGTGCTTCCCTGGACAATCGGAAAAAGTGTTTGCTCATACCCATACTTTGACTCAGTATTGTCGAAGCGGTCGCAGCAACGCTGCAACCATCGATGAGTCATATCCATAGACTTTTTGGCATAGTCATATTCGCATGGGTACGGCGTGCATTCATCAAATGCCATGATAATATCAGCACCAATAGTTCGCTGAATGTCCATTACATTTTCCGGAGTAAAAAGGTGCCTGGCCCCATCGACATGTGATTGAAAACGCACACCCTCTTCCGTGATTTTTCGTGCGTCGGATAATGAATATACCTGGTATCCGCCACTATCGGTAAGAATCGGTCGGTTCCAACCATTGAAGCGATGGAGCCCTCCGGCCTTCTCCAGCAGGTTCAATCCTGGACGTATATAGAGATGATAGGTATTACCTAAGATTATTTGTGCTTTAATATCGAGCTCCAGCTCTCTTTGGTGAACAGCCTTTACCGTACCGGCTGTACCCACCGGCATAAAAATAGGTGTTTCGATCTGCCCATGTGCAGTTTGGATGAGACCAGCCCTGGCGGCGGATTGAGCATCATTAGCGATGAGCTGAAATTGCATGCATTAAATATTTCAAGTGAATGTGCGCAAAAATAAGCGATATCTTTCTAATAAGTTATCGCTTATCATTTTACCTTTGCCCGCTGGTACTTAACACCAAAAAGCCGCTGAATGATTGCTATAAGTTTCTGGGTTTTTATTATCAGCTCCGCAATACTGATTATTTTTTATTCCCTTACATTATTTGCCATCGGCAGGTATAAAAAGCCCGAATCCCGGGCTAATACTTTACCTGGTATTTCAGTAATTATCTCCGCAAAAAATGAACTCGAGAATCTGCAACAGCTCATTCCGGTGCTGCTAGGGCAGGATTACCCTACCTTTGAAATCATTCTTGTCGATGACAAATCCTCAGACCAAACGTATGAATTTGGAATCGAACTAATGCAGGTTGAAAAAAGATTTAAATTTATCAGAATCGATAATACCCCGGATCATATACATAACAAAAAATACGCGATCACACTGGGGATCAAAGCCGCTAAATTTGACCATATCCTACTCACCGATGCAGATTGTCTCCCCTCAGGTAATTCATGGATTCGGGAAATGAGCAATGGGTTTTCTGATGATTATAAAATATTTGTTCTGGGCTTTTCACAGTATCTTAAAGAGCCCGGGTTTCTTAACCGATTCATCCGTTTTGAAACGTTCCTCACCGCTCACAGTTATTTCGGATTAGGATTGCTTGGTAAACCCTATATGGGTATAGGACGCAATCTGGCCTATAGAAAAACTTTTTTTCTGGAAAAAAATGGATTCGGAAAGCATCAAAAAGTCATTGGTGGCGACGACGATCTTTTTGTGAACAGGCATGCAACCAGACAAAATACAAGTTTTGTGATTTCACCGGAATCCGTCATAACTTCCTATCCGAAAAAGAGCTGGGGAGAATTCATGCGGCAGAAAACAAGGCATTTGTCGACAGGCAAATACTATAAGTTTTCCGACAGGATGATACTTGGGTTTATATCTATATCAAGGGTACTATTCTGGATCAGTTTCTTTTGTGCCATTTTTGCTTTTGACAAACTTTTATTTGTCGGAATTGGTTTCATTCTGACAATAGTGTGTCTTATGTTTTCGTTTCAGGAATTAAAAAAGAAAACGGGGGATGTCGCCTCCATGTGGAGCATACCATATTTAGATTTTACATACACATTTTATTATCTTTCCATCAGCCTGAAGGTTCTGTTCACAAAAAAAATTAAATGGAATTAGAAAGGGATTTTTCGGATAAGGCAAAAGACGATTTCCGGCTTATCGATCTTGCAAATGATCAAAATGATGAGCAGGCCTATGCCGAATTGATGAAAAGATATCGCAGGCCTGTATACCACATGATCCTGAAAATGGTTCGAAATGTGGATGACGCGGAAGACCTTACCATCGAGGCTTTCGCCAAAGCCTTTAAAAATCTTTCCCGGTTCAAGCAGGATTATACTTTTTCTACCTGGTTGTTTAGGATTGCAACCAACAATACCATCGATTTCATTCGCAAAAAGAAGCTGGAGACCATGAGCCTCGATACTTCGTTTAAGGATGACAGCGGCGATTCAATAACGATCGATGTGGAAGGCAGTGATTTGAATCCTATGGAAGAAGCGATAAAATCGCAAAAAGCTGAACTTGTACGAATCTTTGTGGATAAACTCCCGCCAAAATACCAACGCTTGGTGAAACTGCGGTATTTTGATGAGCTATCCTATGAAGAGATTGCCGCTGAGCTTGAGGCACCGCTCGGTACCGTAAAAGCACAGCTACACCGCGCCCGCGAACTGATGTATGACCTTGTGAAAGGCAAGGAAGAGCATATGTGATGCACCCCTTTTTCGATCTCATCCCAAAATATTTCCCCGAACTTAACGACACGCAAAAGCAACGTTTTCGGATGCTTTGGGATATTTACCATGATTGGAATTCGAAAATCAATCTCATATCCCGCAAAGACATTGACGAATTGTATCTCCGTCATGTGCTCCATTCACTTTCCATAGCCTGCTTTTTCAATTTTGACAAAGGATCTACCATTCTGGACATTGGTACAGGGGGAGGATTTCCTGGCATTCCATTAAGTATCGTTTTTGAGAATGCACAGTTTACCATGGTGGATTCGATCGGAAAAAAAATTCATGTCGTACAGGATGTGATTGACAAACTACGATTGCAAAACGCCGTGGCCAAACAAATGCGTGCAGAGGAAATAAAGGATCAATATGATTTTGTGGTTTGTCGTGCCGTGGCCGACAGCTCAGACATCATCAGATGGACTGGTAAATTGATCAAGAGTGGCAGATCTTTTCCCGGAATTTCCCCTGGGCTTATTTGCTTGAAAGGTGGTAATTTAGAAGCAGAACTCGCTAAAGTGCGTTGGGGCAAAAAAGTTTATGACATTGCATCAAAATTCCAGGAGGATTACTTCGAAACCAAAAAAGTCGTGCATCTCTGGAAGAAATAGAAACGCTCCAAATCAACTATCCAGATCAGTTCGCCTTTTTCGGGGTCTTTTTGGTGGGTTTCTTTGCCGTTGTCGGTTTCTTTGGTGCTTTTGGATTTTCGGAGTCAGGTTTGTCATCAACCTTTGATTCGGTCGAGACTTCAGGTTGTTTGGTGACTTCAAGTAATTCGGGTGCGTTTTTAAATATGATTACGTACCAGCTTACCATTTTTTTCATATCAGAAACATATACCTTATCTCGATCATAATCTGGAACGATATGGGCTAGAAAGGATTTTAACTCCTCGGGCTCTGATTTGGCATCCACACCCGGATCATCACCAAACTCGGTTTTGATTTTAGCAAATATCTCACTAAGGGGAATGGTCTTATCTACTTGTTCGGTATATACCGAAATCTCATGTAGCAGTGAAACACGGTTTTGTGGTCCTGTGATCAGCTTCTGCTGTTTATCATCCAGACTTTCTAGGACCAGCCCACCTCTTGTTGGCTTTATTACTTTAAACAAACCTGGCTTTCCGGAAACAGCCGCAATGTCTTTCAATTCCATAATTTTCAATTAGTGCTCAAATTTAAAGGAATAAAAAGGGATAATGAAAAGTATTATTGGTGGATTTGCGAAAGTGTGTTGTCGATAAAACCCAGTAACTTATCACGTCCAGCGAGATTCATGGCCGATGTTTCAATTATCGTCGGTAACTCTTCCCATTCTATCTTGAGCTTTTTCAGGTGTGTGGCCAAATTGGATGCTACCTTATTTCTTGAAAGTTTATCTGTTTTGGTGAAGGCTAGTACAAATGGTATAGCATTTTCGCCAAGCCATGTCAGAAACTCATAGTCAATGGTTTGAGGCTCAAGTCGGGAATCAATCAATACAAACAAGCACGCAAGGTTCTCGCGGTTTACCAGATAATCTTCAATCATTTTACCCCATGCGGTCTTCTTCTCCTTACTCACTTTGCTCCATCCGTACCCTGGCAAATCGACAAGGTACCATTGGCCATCTATTTCAAAATGATTGATATGCTGGGTTTTCCCCGGCTTTGAAGAGGTCTTTGCCAACTCCTTCTTCTGGGTGAGCATATTTATGAGGGAGGACTTGCCCACATTGGATCTACCGATAAATGCAAATTCCGGCTTATCTGGTGGAGGACATTGCTGCAGAAGTACACTGCTTTTTATGAATCGTGCATCTTTTATTTCCATTACTCCTCCTGATTTTCAAGAATTTAATGAGTAGAATTTAGTTTTGGGCCTGAATATCACCAATTATTACATTTATTTCTACCGTTTAAAATCCCGATTTGACCTGTGTTTTAAAAATTAATATCGGTAATTTGAATTATTCTTAGGTTAAATGGAATTTTTACAAACATTTATTTGTCCATAATAAACTGTTAATTAAATAATTGCCTCCACTACATTAAAGCAATAGACTAATTATATTACAACCATTTGTTAATACTGAAAATCAATTTTAAATTGAATGCACAATTGAGGTTATTTGATTTTTGTATCAACGACAGTTTTTATATGCGGATATACCGTACCTTTTGTTTACTTCTGGTTGTTCTAATCTCGTTTTTCGACACCAGTGCCCAGGATGGCAATAAAGAAGCCGCTCAACAAATTGTGGAGATTGCCAACGACGCATATTTCAACCTGAGGGTTATACTTATTGCAAATGAACAATATGCTCAGGCTGCTGAATTGGACCCGGACAATATTGAGGCTAACTACATGGCTGGCCGTACCTTTCTGGAGACAAATGCCAAAGCCAATGCAACAAAATACTTACTTCAGGTTCTCAAACTCGACCCCAACTATAAGTTTAATATCGAATTCATGATTGGTGAAGGATACCAGTACGGCATGCAATTCGAAAATGCTATTGAGTATTATAATAAATATCTGAATAAACTTCAAGCAAATACCAGGCGGAGCGGTGAAGATTTCACAACGGTGCAGACCGTTCAACGACATATCTATGAATGCCAAAATGGAATAGAATTCCTCGCGGCTCCCAGAGACTATATCATCGAGAATATGGGGCCGGCCATTAACTCGGAATGGGATGACTTTGCGCCGGTAGTTACTGCAAATGAAAACTATATGGCTTTTACCACCAGAAGGCAGGAAAACAACACCAACGAGAACGTATTTGACGACAACCTCTATTATGAGGATGTCTTTTATTCAGAGAGGAACAATGACAAATGGCTTCCCGCATCAAAGATCGGGCCGCCTATAAACATACTTTATCATGACTCCAACCTCGCAATCAGCGCCGATGGAAAGGAACTGTACCTCTATCGCAGTGAAAACGGCGGGGATATCTTTCTATCTACAAGAAATCCCAATGGTACCTGGACGGAACCAATTGCACTGAATCAGAATATTAACAGCACCTTTTCAGAAAATTCTGTCTCTATATCACCAGATGGAAATATGCTTTATTTTTCCAGCGACAGGCCTATAACCCCCGACAAAATCGATCTGGATATTTATGTTTCAGTGAAGGACAGCAAGGGCCAATGGGGCGCTGCAAAAAACCTGGGCTCTATGATTAATACACCATACGACGAAGACGGCCCTTTTATAGATTATGATGGAAAAACTCTCTATTTCTCAAGCAAAGGGCACAAAGGAATGGGTGGATACGATATTTACAAGTCAACATACGACGCAGCCAAGGATGAATGGTCTGAGCCCTTGAATCTAGGTTATCCTATGAATTCCCCGGACAATGATGTTTACTTTGTGGCAACCCGTGATGGCAAACGAGGCTACTATGCTTCTGCAAAAGTGGACGGACTGGGATTTACCGATATATATCACATCAGGCTGGCGGATATGGAAGCGCCTCCGAAAAAAGTAGAAGCAAAGAAAGTTGAGCCAGAAACTGAAAAGCCGGTAATTACTCCGCCGGTTATTGAAAAACCAAAAATGCTTCCAGTCATCCTGGTGATCAAGGCCGTAGATAGCAGTACCAAGGAAACTCTAGATGCCGACCTATCCATCGTAGAGGCCGCCACTGGTAAACCGGTTCCACTTCAAAGTGCAGGTGAAGGACTATATGAAGCTAGCTTCACAAGTAGTAAAGAAATCGTGTTGAACATCACAGCGCAGAAATCAGGTTATATGTACAAGAGTGTAGCGCTTTCCGTTCCAGCATCAACAAGTCAGGAAAATCGCCTGTTGCGTCAGATTCCCCTTGATAAAATTCAGGTTGGCTACAGCAGGGTCATCAGAAATATATATTTTGACTTTGGCACTGCCCGACTGAAAGATGAATCCAATCCCGAGCTCGACAAGTTGCTTAAAGTATTGCAGGAAAATCCCAACTATATCATAGAGATTTCAGGCCATACGGATAATGTTGGTGGCAAGGAATTCAACCTTTGGCTCTCTGAGCGTAGGGCTCAGGCTGTTGTTGATTATATGATTAAAAAAGGGCAGGTCGAAGGTCGCTTTTTAGTTGAAGGTTATGGAGAGGAAAAACCCATCGCCAGTAATGACGACGAAGGTTGGGGCCGTGAACTTAACCGACGTGTAGAATTTAAAGTTTTGCGATTCAAGCAATAACATTTCTCCGGTTACGCTGTTTTTTAGTTGCTCTGGTATATTTTTGTCACCATGACCAAGGCATGTCCTTTGATACATTTATTCCCTGAATGCAATCTGAAATAAAACCTTATAGAGACCAACCCCTGGGCAAAAAGGCACAGGTGGCTGAGATGTTTAACAATATCAGCCCGAAATACGATTTTCTTAATCACCTGTTAAGTCTAGGCATTGATGTCTCCTGGCGAAAAAAAGCAATTCGTTTACTTAAGGAACACCGACCAAAGCAAATACTTGATGTGGCCACCGGGACAGGCGACTTTGCCATTCAGGCTGCTTCCCTGAATCCGGAAAAAATCATCGGTGTGGATATCTCTGCTGGGATGCTCGATATTGGGCGGGTAAAAATCATACAAAAAAAGCTACAACACCTGATAACGCTTGAAGCAGGCGATTCCGAACAACTCCATTTTCAGGATAATAACTTCGACGCGGTCATCGTCGCCTTTGGCGTTCGCAACTTTGAAAATCTGGAAAATGGACTGGTTAATATGCAACGTGTGTTGAAAAAGGATGGGAAAGTCATTATCCTGGAATTTTCAAAGCCGACTGCTTTTCCTTTCAAACAGATATACTATTTTTATTTTAAATATGTTTTACCTATTATAGGCAGGTTAGTGTCAAAGGATACTTCAGCTTATACATATCTTCCGGAATCGGTTAATGCATTTCCTCAAGGCGATACATTTTTAAGAATCCTGGAAAAAACAGGTTTTAAAAGCACACAATGCATTCCACTTACATTCGGCATTTGTTCCATTTATACAGGATTAAAATAAGTCTTCTGGTATTGCTAGGGCTTACACTGGGGGTAAAAACTGCCTTTGGCCAGGAAGCATTTCAGTACAATCTCCCGTTTTCTGATAGTAAGTGGCTCCATTATGGTTTTAGTATCGGGCTTCATGGATCGAGCTTGCAACTGAAATATTCAGAGAAATTTGTTACGGACCAGATGGATACTGTACATTCCATAATGCCAGCAAATGCCTTTGGCTTTTCTCTTGGATTTATCACAGATTTCAGGTTGCACGACCAGTTCAATGTGCGGATATTGCCCAAGGTATCGTTTTATGAATTTCCAGTCGATTTCAATTTCACGGACGGAACGACTGACAGGCAGTTGATTGAAGCGACCTATGTTGAAATTCCAGTACTCCTGAAGTATAAGTCAGAAAGACATAAAAATTTCAGGGTGTATTTTGTTGGCGGCGTCGCTCCGGGGTTGGAAGTTTCGGGTAAAAAGCGAAAGGAACAGTCGGACAATAAACTGCTCACAGAAGATTTTAACGTGAATTTGGAATTGGGAATGGGCATTGACATGTACTTCCCGTTGTTCAAATTCAGTCCGGAAGTGCGATTCTCGAAAGGATTAGTCAATTTGTTAAAGGAAGACAAATACGGCTATAGCGACGGTATTGAATCTCTCAAAATGAACGTATTCACCATTTATATTCAATTCTCAGACTAATGCTCATGGTAAAAACGGTATTTATAACCGGCGCAACATCAGGTGTCGGTCTGGCATGCGCCGAATTGTTTGCCCAGGCTAATTACAGACTTATAATTTGTGGCAGGCGGGAAGAACGGTTGTTGCAATTCAAAGAAAAACATACGCACACTTCAATTCATCACCTCGTTTTTGACGTCAGGAACCGGGATGCAGTATTAAAGGAAATTTCAACTTTGCCCACTGAATTCAGGCAAGTAGATATATTGATTAATAATGCTGGGAATGCCCACGGGCTAGATCCGATCAATTCAGGCAGTATCGATGATTGGGATGCCATGATAGATATCAATGTGAAGGGCCTCCTCTATGTTTCAAAGGCGATTATTCCATGGATGATTGAGCGAAAAGCTGGGCATATTATCAATATTGGCTCTATTGCCGGCAAGGAAGTATATGCCGGCGGAAATGTCTATTGCGCCTCCAAGTTCGCTGTAGATGCTTTATCGCGCGGTATGCGCATTGATCTGAATCAATATGGAATTAAAGTATCTGAAGTGAATCCAGGTGCTGTAAATACCGAATTTTCCAGTGTTCGCTTCAAAGGTGACAATGAAAAGGCCAACAAGGTTTATGAAGGCTTTGATCCGCTGGTAGCCCGGGATATTGCCGAGGTGATATTTTTTATTTGCACCAGACCATCCCATGTGAATATAGCTGAAGTACTCGTGCTTCCAACTGCCCAGGCCACTGCCGGTATAGTCAACAGACAAAAACCTTAACAAGAATAACAATAGCCAGGAACAGAAACAAAAAAGCAGGTTTTTGACCTGCTTTAATCCTGATATTCAGTTATCAGCGTTACCTCTTAAATCCCAAAACACTCCCTCCACAGTAGTTTTGTGAGCCTTCGAATGTAAATGTGATATAATAAATCCCTGTGGCACCGCACGGGAAAATAAGACCAGGATAGAACTTACCCTTCGTGAAATTGGTAGAAACCACTTGCCGCTTTGAATCATACATAGTGACAACTATTCCATCGGTACTTTCGCCGTCATTACAGATATTAAGGAAATATTGTGTGTCCTTGCTGAATACATACGAATACTCCACTTTCGCTTTAGCCCCACCTTGCCCGTCGACCTTAAAGGTTTTTAAGAAGGTAAATCCATCCTGCAACTTGGAGATACAGGCATTGGCCTTCTCATCAGCACTGCACTGGCCCTGAGCGAACCCTGACGATAGCAATACTGTCACAATCGCTACACTTAAAATATTTGCTATATTTTTCATAAAAATGTATATCTAACTAATTATTGATTCTCTGATTTTCAATACTTGCGCCCGAATTGCTTCCACATTCTCAGTTGTAATATTCACAGTTGTAGAACTATTGTCCTTTGTGACAATGATGCCGTTAACCTCTTCCATGGTGGGCTCTGCATACACAGTGATAATCTCGATTTGATCAAAAGTAGCCTTCAGTTCAACGATTTGCTTATGAAGATCAGCAATAGCAGGATCTTGTGTATAGAATTGCAATAATTGCACGATGTTATCGAGAGTAATTTTTTGCTCGCCTATCTTTTCGATCAATTGGGTATTGGTCGGATTGGCCTGGGCCACCTGGCAAGTGATGTGAAGTGCCTCTAACCAGCCACCTGTTAAAATAAGCACGCTGAGGTTTGAACGCTTATTTTCCTGTAAATAGGAATTGATATCATTGAAATTCTGCGTTGTTATGAGCAACAGCGAATCCAGATTCTTGCTGTTGGTTGCCAATCTGGCGATTGTTCCGAAATCAAAATACTGTCCGATACTCAGGTCGTTGGCGAGGCCCTTTATTGAATTCAGGTATTTGATGGCATCCTGATTTTCTTCGTAGATATTCGCATAGCCAAGATCTGTTCCGTATATCCCCAAATTTATTGCCTTTTGGAAATTGGAATTATAATTTGAGGAATTGTCTGGTGTGTTTAGAAATCCAAAGTTATACTGGGTACCGGCATCTTTCAGCAGATATGAAATCTCGAGTGGCGATGGTACCTGCTGAACTATCTCGGCAATCACCTCCTCAGAAATCATTGGTGCATCAAGCTCAAGATTATTCAAACTGTCCAGAAAGGCCTGTTCGTCCGACTTTTTCCCGGGACCGCAGCCAAAGACAACCAAACAAAGAAGAAAATAGGATATTTTTCTCATGATTTAATTATTAATGAATGCAAAACTATAAATATCAAACTTATTCTAAAACTGAAAATCAAGTAATTACGTGCCTTATCTTACACAGATGCTTACAGCTTTTCCTTGCGCGCAAATTTACTCCCCACCTTTTCCATCGCCACGATTACTTTCCTCAACAGCTCGAAATAAAGTGTTAGGTACATGATGAGGGTCATACCCCAAATCACGCTTAGATTAAACCAATAGGTATCGTATGTAGCTCCAAATAGAAATTTTACAGGCGCAAAAAAATGCGTTCTGTAATTAATTGAATTGATCGGAGCCTTCGGCACATTGAATATGGGATCTACATTTTGCAGCAACCTGCCATTAAACTCCCTGATTCTTTCTTTCGAAGAAAGGTTACGAACCAGATCTGCAAGACTCTCATTGTAATGTTGATTTTTGATATCGCCAAGATCATAGCTGAAGCTCTTTTCAAGACCATAGATTAACTTCTCTTTTTTCTGCACAGCCAGGTTGTATTCATCAAGATACTTTTGCGCGAGCTTTTCAAGATACCTGCTGAGCTCCAATCCAATGGCGGTTGAAAACTTAGTCGGATCACAGGCAATATTTAGATCGATATCATTTACTACTGAAGTGCCCGCCTCATCAATAAGTTCGTTTTTGATCAATTCCAGATTCCCTCTGATTTTAGCGGCTGTGGCATCATCGGTTGATTTATGGTTTTCAATGACGTGGTTTAACCTGTTCTTGAGTTCCTTTACCCAATAAGAGGATTTGAAGTCAGCCTGAAATTCGTCCTTTTCGAAATCATAAAACTTCGATTCATATTCATTGTCCTTGAACTGCCTCACTGCAATGGCCTCATACGCCCACCGCGACGACATCATATCTGCTACAACAGGAACCTTGCCTTTTGTACTTACCAATTCATTGAGTTTATCAAAATTGAATAATAATCCACTGAGCACCATTTGGGGAATAATGAGTAATGGAATGAGGATATAAACTGTTACAGCAGAATTGAAGGCCGATGAAATATTAAGACCCATAACATTAGCGGTGCACGATATGGTAAATAGTACCAACCAATAAGTGAGCGTCATACCGTGAATTTCAAGGATCAGATTGCCGATAACGGTGAAGAGTATGGTTTGTATAGCTGAAAGAGCAAATAATATGGTGACTTTAGAAAGCAGGTAGCTGTTCCAGCTAAGATTCAGGAAAGATTCACGCTTTAAGATCTTTCGGTCTTTGATAATTTCTTCAGCACTTACCGTAAGCCCCATGAATAGGGCTACGATGATAGCCATCATGAGGTAAACAGGAATATTTTCATTAAACCTGAAAACATAACTGAGCGAATCCGGGCTGTTCTTATATCTCACAAGAAATGCAAGAATTATCGCCAAAAGGGGCGCTTCCAGCAGGTTTATCAGCATATATTGCTTATTGCTCAGTTTTGATAGTAAATCGCGCTTCGCAAAAATCAATGTTTGCTTCAGGTAGGTTGGGATTTTTAAGGACCTTGGAGGAAGCTCATGGATTTCTTCTACTTTTTCCGGCTTGTGGGTGGTGTCATATAGCTCCTTCCATTGTGTGGGATTAACCTTTCTCTTATTGGTGAATTCACCATATTCATCGACAACTTTTGCTTCGATGATGTTGAATATCTGTTCCGGATTCACATTTCCGCAGGTGGGGCACTGCCCCTTATCTGCACCAACCTGGTTTGTTGCAGCTTTGAAGTAGGTTATTGCTTCAACAGGAGGTCCATAGTAAATTGGAAATCCACCGACATCCATGATCATCATTTTGTCGAACATTTTATAAATGTCTGACGAGGGCTGATGTATGACGACGAATATCAGCTTGCCTTTCAATGAAAGTTCTTTGAGTAAATCAATGACGTTTTCCGAGTCGCGCGATGATAGCCCCGACGTAGGCTCGTCAACGAAGAGTACCGCTGGTTCACGAATGAGTTCAAGGGCGATATTGAGCCTTTTTCGCTGCCCTCCGCTTATGGTTTTATCCAGTGCGTTTCCCACGCGCAGATCTTTTCTTTGGTCAAGCCCAAGATTTGCCAGTGTGGACATAACGCGTTTTTCCAGTTCCTCTTCGGAGAAATCGGCAAAACATAGTTTTGCGTTATAATATAAGTTCTGATAAACGGTGAGCTCCTCGATCAACAGGTCATCCTGCGATACATAACCGATCACACCTTTTATCTTTTCCGATTCATCTGAAAAAAACTCAACCCCGTTTATTTTGATCGAACCTGCCGTTGGCATATCGATACCGGAAAGTACGTTGAGAAGGGTGGTTTTGCCAGCGCCACTGGCGCCCATGATTCCGATGAGTTTTCCGGGACCTTCAGCAATATTGACATCGCGGAGTCCAAAGGCGCCATTCGGAAATTGCTTTTGAAGGTCGCTGGCGACAAAAGAAAGGCTTACCGACTCTACTTCCGACAAGAAATGTCGAACCAAGTCGCTGTAGTACAGAGCATCACCAACTGGTGTTTTTATAGTACTTCCATGCGAAAAATGGCTTGTTAGTCCTCTTTTGATCGCAAATCCATTAAGAAGTATTTCCTCCTGTCCGAGATACCGGATAAAATACATATCCACGCTCCGGACCTTTAGGAATATTAATTCTCCAGAAATCGAGACTTCAAGTTGCTTGGTGAATTGCAGTTCTTCATCTGCCCTTTTCCTGGCTATCAGCAAGTCCTCTTTATCGAGTCTATCCTCTCCAGTGTACAGGATGAAACTTTCGATAAGCTTGTATTCTTCATTAACGATGTTAAATACTTCTGAAACCGTATTGATTATCTCCATTCTCTGCGATGAGAAGTTGCGGTCTGAGCCGACAAGTTCCAGTAGTTTTATCAGGACGACTACCTTTTGTTTCTGAGTAAGGGTTTTGTTTATTTTTCGGCAAATTGCCAGTGTTTTTACGGAGTCCTTAACGGAGGTCAGCTTTTTGCGATCAGGTTCGTCTTCTACTTCTTTTCCATAACCCACAAATTCATCATAGAGGGCAAGATATTCCTTGATGGAATCCTGATCGAGATCCTCCTTGAATATGGTAATGACAAAATCCCGCTCTGTATCAGTGACACCGCCATCCTGTTTTGTGATGATAGCATATAACTGAGTCAGTGCCTTTAATATTTCCTCACTCATGGCTATTTATTGACATTCCCAGGCACATGCGAGGGTATTTGAATGCAGCATTCTGCGCGAAAGACTGGAATATCTATGATAAAAATATTTACTAATCCATTAATAGGGCTTGAGCTCAAACTCAACATCTACCAATTCAGAAAACTCTTCGCCAGCCTCTTCCATATCTTCATCCTCCTCATAGAAATACCAATGTACTTTGGCATTATTTATTTCTTCGAGGGCAGTAAGTACGTCCAGTATTAGTTTAGATGAAGCCGTGTTGAAATACTCCAGTTTGAAATCAAAAATGGTTTCAGGTAGTGGATCCTTGGCATATTCACGGAGCCAGCTGAGCACGGGCTGATAAAATTCTGCTGAATCCTCAGGCAGAGATCGCCCGGAGATTTCAAAAATCTTATTGGTCTTATCGAGTATTATTTTCGGGGTATCCTCAGTTCCCTCTAAATTTATTATTTCCATTTTTTCAGTATTTACAGTTTAATGCAATGACCCTAATTATAATCGCGGTACGGTTGTTTTCAAAGAGAAAAACGAACGGCCTTCTCCCAGTGATTCAAACCCATATTCCAACTTCTGGCCCGACTTTCGCGCCATGTCCACAAATCCCAAACCTGCCCCGCCCTTTTCAGTAAGACCGGAGCCGCTTTTTATAATATCCTTATAAAGATTCTTCAATCCTTCTTTATCCAGGCTGTTGATGGTATCGAGTTTACTTCTGAGATCTTCGACATGCTCATCTTTTATAGGGTTGCCGGAGGTAATAATATAAGAATCCTCATGTTTCCCAATCATGAAAATGGCAGTATTTATTTGCCGTTCTCCCGATATGTATTCCTCTCCATGCTTTACAATATTCTGGAGACATTCTACCATTACATTGAAAACCTTTCGCTTAATGCCAGATTCCTCACCAATCGAATCCATGTTCCTTTCGGCCATGGCAAGCACAGACTTGGTGATCTCCTGGGTAAACTCTCCTTCGTAAACCAGAATTATGTTGTGCTGGAGCATCATCTGATGCATGTCATAAATGAACTTCATTTCCTCAAAGATTATATTATACCCTAATTCGTTATTTAAAATATTAATTTATATCATTCCCGGCAATTGTATGCCATTTATCTCAATTAAAACCTCACCCCGATCAACAACACATCGTCGGTTTGTTTTTGCTCGCCTTTCCACTCTGTCCACTCCTGGTCGATACAATGATGTATTTCGGCCATGGGCTTTTTATGGTATTTGACGATGACCTCACGCAAGCGTTGTGGCCCATATTTTCTGTTGTCCGGCCCGCCAAACTGATCTGGAAATCCATCTGAACAGAAGAAAATGGAATCCCCTTTATGGAGATCAAGAGTCGTACAGGTGAATTTGGTCTGATTCTTATATATACCCCCACCTATTGGGAATTTATCACCTTTTACCTCATCAAGTTCACCATTCTTCATCACATACAGCGGTCTATGCGCCCCGGCATAGCTAACGACGTTTGTCTTCAGGTCGATTTTGCATAGTGCTATATCCATACCATCCTTCGTCGTGGCGTCCCCGGTATCCTGTCGCAGCGTTTTGGTAACACCCCTGTCGAGATTATCCAGTATTTCACCCGGATCACTTATTTTTCTGCTTTTTACAATATCGTTTAGCAGGAAGTATCCGATCAATGAAATGAGTGCGCCTGGCACACCATGACCCGTACAATCGACTGCGGCAAAATACATAGTATCGCCGACATTAATAAACCATGGAAAATCACCACTGACTACGTCTCTCGCTTTATATAAGATAAATGAATCCGGTAATATCTGGCGAATGACGGCATTATTTGGCAAAATGGCTCCCTGGATCCGCTTGGCATAATTTATACTTTCAGTAATCTTGCGGTTTTTCGACTCGATCTCAAGCTCAAACTGTTTTCGCTCTGTAATATCATGCGAAACCATAAGTATGGACTCCAGTGCATTTTCTTCGTCGAATTCCGGGATGGCATTCACTTGCATTACTCTTTCTCCCATGGCCGTGGGAAATTCCATTTCTCTGGCCACTTTCACATTTTTGCGCTCAACTTCCCGCAGTAGATCCAGCCATTCTTTTTTAATTCGTTCCTCCACGCTTAGTTCAGCAAGTTTCTTGTTGAGGATTTCACTGGGTTTTTGACCGGTGTAGGTCTCGATCATTGGATTTATATAGAAAACTTCGCCTTCCTGCGTGAACCTTGTAATGAGGTCTGGTGAATTTTCTGATAGCGCCTGCATCTTGGATTTCATACGCTCCTCGCGCTCTGCACGGCGGCGTTCGGTGATATCACGGCTGTTCAGGATAATACCCTGTATCGCTGAGTCGGCCAGTAAGTTAGTCGCTGTAGCTTCAAGCCAGATGGCGTCACCGTCCTTTTTAATGTACTCATACTGTACGGTGACTGATTCAAATGGATTCTTAATAACCTGTTTGAACATGTTTTCAAATTGCTCAACACCTTCAGGACTAAGGTGAATCTTATCATTGATGCCAATTAAATCGTTCTGGGTGTAGCCCAGAATTCTTTCTACCGAAGGACTGATATACCTGATTGTACCCACTTTCTCATAGATGGCTATAACCTCAGATGCGTTTTCGAGTAGGAGTTGCATTCTGTTTTGCGTCCTGTTTACTTCCTCGATCTGGTCTTCAAGCCGCTGGTTCGTTCGCTTCAATTCTTCCTGGGTAGCGGCCATTTCCTCTGCGTTCTGTCGAAGGATCTCCTGTTGCTCCTGGAGTTCATTACTCATTTTCTGCGATTCCTCGAGCAAATGGCGTGTACGCTCATTTACTTTTATGTTGAATATAGTTCTCGCAAGAATAAGGCTTATTTCCTTTACGAATTTTATCTGGCTCTCTGTGAATCTATGGAATCCGGCAAACTCTACGACGCCAAATACTTTCTCCTCCGTAATCAGCGGAGTTATGAGCAGACCGGTAGGCCGCTTGTCGCCGAGAATCCCTGAAGTGATCGTGACATAATCAGCCGGGATTTCAGTTCTGAGGATAAAATCCTTTTCTACTACCGCCTGGCCGACGAGCCCTTCAGATAACCGGAACCGGGCCTTCATGAATTTCTTTTTGTGGTATGCATAGGCCGACTTCATCTCAATGAATGGCTCGTCCTTATCATCATCATTCACTACATAAAATGCGCCCTGAATTGCATCCACTTTTTCAGTGATGTATGCAATAACTGCATCCCCAAGCTCATCAATGGTATCATGAGACCTTAGTATCTCACTTATCTCAGCAACACCGGTGACGATCCAGTTTCGTTCGGTATCGCGCTTTTCTGTTGCGAGCAGGTTATCCCGCATATTTATAAGTGCATTGCCGAGTAAGTCGCCTTCACTGGAAGGCTGAAAATCTGCTTTGAGTTCTCCCTTGCCAATCTTTTCAGCAAATGTGGCCGTACGCTTCAACGCCTGAACCAGATCATCTGTTGTTTCCGCCATCTGACCAACTTCATCATTGTGCATTTTCTCTATCTGATCAGGAAGAATACCTTTGGCTATGGATGTGAGTGAGTCTTTTAGCGATAGTAAAGGCACCACGAAATACT
>JBGSYX010000562.1:0-2051 GCA_041750735.1 Cyclobacteriaceae bacterium | reverse complement strand
CCGGGCTTGGCGGCTATTCTCTTCAAGTGCTCCAGTTGATACTTTTCGACTTCCTGAATAGTGGGGGGCCGGGTGCCCACAAGACTCATTTCCCCTTTCAGCACGTTAATAAATTGGGGCAGTTCATCAAGAGACGTCGTTCGCAGCCATTTTCCGACCCGGGTTATTCGAGGGTCATTTTCCAACTTGAACATGTGGCCGCTCATTTCGTTTTTACCTAGCAGCTCTCTCTTCATCTCCTCAGCGTTTTCGTACATGGTCCTGAACTTATACAGCTCAAATACTCGTCCATGCTGCCCCTTTCTCATTTGCTTGAAGATCACCGGGCCGGGAGAATCAAGCTTTATGGCAAGCATGACAAAAGGGAGCACACAAAGAAAAATCAAAAACCCCACCGTGCCCCCGACGATGTCGAGGATACGCTTGTAGAGCAAGCCATTGGCATTAAAACTGTCAGCCTGGAGATTGATAAAGGGTATCCCTTGACAGTGCTCAACCATAAAAGCATGCTCTCCCGGATTCCAGAGTGACGGCAGGATCCGGACAGACACGCCCATGGTTTTGCAGATATGAAGGTATTCCCGAAGGTTGGTGCTCCGGTCACCATTGAGGGCAAAAACAACTTCATCAACAGGTCTATCACGCAAGATGTCCGGAAGTGCCTCTATGGGGCCGAGGCAATTGTCCTCGCATTGTTCTCCGGAGTTTTCGCAGACCCTGCCTACGATATGATGTCCCCAGCTTAACTGTTTCTGCAGTGCGTGCGAAACGGCCTGACCTCTTTCGTAGTCGCCAACTATCAGGATTTTCCTTGCCCGATCACCTTTTCTGGCAAACTTGACAATGTAAAGAGTTGAAATTGATCGAAACAAAGCGATACTTCCAAAAGTGAAAGCAGCAAACAGCAAAAGAAAAGTACGTGGATATTGCGTTGGTTGAAAAAAGAAAATAATTGAACTCAGGAATGCGAAATCGATCAATACTGCTTTAAAAATGGAGAACACGACGGTGACAAGACGAGCAGGCGCTTTGTCACCATAGAGCCCCCAATAGCCAAGGAAATAATTATTAATAAACATCACACCAATAATTGATGCCAGAAGAGTAAACTGATCAGGCACTGGATCAGCACTTAAAGACCATCCGAAAAAACAACAGACTTCATACGCCGAATAGCCGGCGAAAATCACCAATAAAGCGTCCAGTCCCATGAGGATGACATTTATAATGTAAACCTGCTGCTGCAGCATGAAATTCCTATTTTACTATAACTTCGACATTTTTTAGTTAAATAAGCCTTGCTTGTCCTCGATCCCAACAAGAAAGGCAAGGAGCAGAATGGACAAGATTGACCTGAGTGAACCCCACGTGAAGAAGGATTTTTATAGTATCCATGTTAGAGAATGATTTTGTTTATATTATTAATCGATCAACCATAGTTTATGGGTATGATCAAAGAGCCAATTAAAGATTGATCTTCAGTTATTTGCACCACACATGCCTGATTTTGTATGTATGAATGCAGAAACACTTTTCTCAAGCCTGCAGTTTTTTCAAAATGTTTAAATCTTTATTTAGCCAAATCGTCACAGGAATAAAACAATTCAATGTTTATATCGGTCTCCCATTGAGGAGACACTGCACTGAAGAATGCGCCAGGTTCATGCGCCCAAAACGTATCACAATGAATCAAGAGGGCGCGGGCAATTTTTCCTCATGCGGACATTGTTTCGGCAAAGGGCTGCCTTGCCGGGCAAGGAGAAATTTTTAATAATACTTTCAGCAAGATAATGGATTGAAAATGAAAATTCGAAAAGCTGTATTTCCCGTCGCGGGACTAGGAACACGTTTTCTTCCGGCAACAAAGGCCATGCCCAAGGAAATGCTGCCCTTGGTCGACAAGCCGATCATCCAATACGCGGTTGAAGAGGCGCTGGCTTCAGGAATAGAAGAAATTATCTTTGTGACGGGCAAAGGTAAAAGTGCCCTTGAGGACCATTTCGACAGGTCGTATCAACTGGAAAATATGCTGCGGGAACGGAATAAAGACC
>JBGSYX010000561.1:0-4784 GCA_041750735.1 Cyclobacteriaceae bacterium | reverse complement strand
ATTTTTCACTTTTCACCGCATCCAGAAACCAGGGATGGTCATTGCTGGAATGGTTAATAATCATATCAATCACAACTTTGATGTCGCGTTTATGGGCTTCAGAAACGAAATTTCTGAAATCATCCATGGTTCCATAATCAGGATGAATGCTATAATAATCGGTGACGTCGTACTTATGGTAGGAGGGAGATGGCATGATGGGCATGAGCCAGATTCCTTTTATTCCCAGGTCCTGCAGGTAGTCGAGTTTCGAAGTCATTCCTTTGATATCGCCGATACCGTCGCCATTGGAATCAGCAAATGACTGGACGAATATTTCATACATTACTGCATGGGGCCATCGCGCCACTGATGTGGTATTAGCACTCACGCCGGGCTTATCTTCCGTATTTGATTTACACGCTATGACCAAAAGGGTGATTATTGAAATAGTGACAAGAAATCGCATGTTACTAATTTTTTAGAAGCTTGAAGGTAAATTCTTCTGTGGCATTGGTAAGCTTCAGAAAATAAAATCCGGATGGTAGTTCCTGAATTGAGCCCTGAAATCCATCGTTCAGACTAATTTCCCCATGTTTCACCGGTTGTCCGTGAATATCCAGCACCTGCATGGAATATTGGCCATTTTTAAGTCCTGAAATTGTGAAATGGTTATTTACCGGATTTGGATAGATGGTTTGTCGATTTGCTAGGTCTTCCGGCAACGCAGTGATGACAAAGTTGGCTCCCCATGGAACGAGACCGGTTTTTACACCCTCAATTTTTTTCGTGGTGTAAATGTGGAATTCGCCAGGTTCAAAAAACATTTCCATACCTGTATTCACCACATCGTAGGAATCGCCGGAAAAGAAGTCGTACCACTCTCCGGGTTCCGGAAAATTGCCGGCAATCATGTGATCGACCACACCAAAATTGCCTATGATCAGCATTTTCATGTTGTCATCGCCCATCACGATGCGCTTTATTTCGCCTTCCGGTGACCACAGAAACTGGCCTTCGGTAAAGATGTTGTTTGTCGCTCTGAATTCGAGCAATTCGGCTGTCAGGTTGTGGAGTTTTTTCCTTTCGGGGTCGTCATAGTATTCCCACTTCAGTGGTTTTTCACCCGTTCTTCCATTTTCCTCAATGGAAATATCATAGCCTAGTTCGCCGAATTGCCAGAAAAGTTTCGGCCCGGGTACTGTATATAAAAATGTCGAGGCGGCTTTTATCCGGTTCAATGCGGTGGTTTTATCCTTGACGGAATAATCACCCTGCGAGTTTCCGTAGAGACCTGCTTCATACATTTGCCGTTCTTCGTCATGGCTCTCCATATAGGTCACCAGATTCAGGTCCGACCAGCCCCGATAAGGAGCATAACCCCATTGGAGATTCGATTTATTGTTTTCATGATATCCGAGAATAGTTTCCTTGTAGGAGCCATGCATATTGCCCCAGAGCATCAGACCGTAATCAGCCAGGATAGTTTCTTCTGAGTTATCGGCAAAATGTTCCAAAATAAGCCAGGTATCGGGCGAATGACTCCAAACCTTATCTGCCATCCTGGTGATGATGTTAATGCGTGACTGATCCTTTTGTCCCCACTTGCCTACATCCGACCCGCTTACCGTTTGTGTGAATCCTTTCGAAAGGTCGAAACGATATCCATCAATATGATACTCGTGGACCCAGTAATGAAGTGTGGTATCCATGTATTGTTGGGTATATTCGCTTTCGTGGTTCATATCGAAAAACACCGAAAAGGGGTGGGTGGCATTTACGTTGAACCACGGATTATCGGAAGTAGGCCTGAAAATACCTTCCGTGAAGTCGAAATACATCGCAGCATAGGTGTTGGGAATGTCCTGGTGGTTAAACACAATATCCAGGATTACGGCAATGCCTTGCCCGTGGGCAGTATCGATGAATTCCTTCAGTTTGGTCGCAGTTCCATAAGCCTTGTCTGGAGCAAACATAAAGGTCGGATTGTATCCCCACGAACTATTGCCCTGAAATTCCATGACAGGCATGAGTTCAATAGCATTTATGCCGAGATTCTTCAAATAAGACAAGGTGTCAATCAACTTGTTGTACGACCGGTTATTGGAATCGAAGAAATCCCTGATTAGCAATTCATACACAATAAGGTTTTCTTTCTGTGGCTTTGAATAAGTGATATTTTGCCATTCATATTCCGGCTTGTTGGTTTGAATGATGCCTAGGCGGTTTTGATACCATTTGCTATGCAGTGCTGTTTGTGGATATGGCTTCAAATTCGGATAGATAGTCGATGGAATATATTGATCATCCGGATCGAGGATTTTATCAGCAAAAGGATCGGCAACGTAGATCGTTTCATCCACTAGGTATTGAAAGGCATATTCGGTGCCTGGGGTTAATGCATTTATTTCACACCAAAAATATTCGCCATCCCTATACATCTGATACGCCGGTGAAACAGTAAAATCATTAAATTCTCCAAGTACGAAAACAGATGATTTGTTTGGTGCCAGTAAGCACAACGTGGCTTTCGTAGCATCGCCCTCTTGGTAGTTGATTCCGGGAATTATTCCAGCAGGCCTTGGCAGCTGGACGGTAGCAGAGCGAATAATATAGCTGAATGTCATCATAGTGTCTTCGGCTGCCAGCGTGGAACTTATCTCGAGGGAGCATTCCACGATTCCCGAAGTTTCGGTCGCCACATGAGCATAGGAATATGAAGTAATGCCTGTTTTTTTATCAACCTGCATACCATTGATGGAGAGCTGGAATGTCGCCGACTCACTGGAAATTGCCCCGATTTCCAACGTGGAATTGGTATTTATAAAGACAGGAGATGTTACGGGTTTAACCAGGAGCGTCGAAAACTTGTTCTCGGCAATGCTGGCTATGAAATCAGTGGTTTGGCCGTTGGCCCAGTCGTTGCCTTTGAGCAGCATGCCGAGTTTGCGCTGGGCGCTGATATCAGTAGCGAAAAAGTCTTTCGGTTTGAATTTTATGGTGAAAGTGGTCTTGCCGTCTGCCACCGCCTTGGTGAATTTGGCATTGTTGGTCAATGCCGCATTGTCCGATGCCGGGTTCACATTGTATTTGGCATCAATATTTGTATCAGGAATCCATACCCAAATCCATGCATTTGCCAGGCTGGCGAGTGGGGTGCCCGTTACATCATAGGTCACGGTGATTTCGGTTTCGTAGGTAAAAATGGCCGGACTAATGGTCGGTTTGATGTCTTGCTTTTGTGCTGCCGCCGTAGCGAAGAAGAAGGTGAAAAGGAGAATTAAGAAGCCAGTAAATGGATTTTTATATGTTTTATAGTGTTCAATCATAATGCAGGGGGGATAATGATAGCTAAATTAAAAAATAAAAGGTGTTGTCAGGAACAGTTTCCCAAGGCAACACCTTTTTTTAATCAGACTTATTTGAGGTATGTGTATTCTCCAGTACCGCTATGGAAGTGAATGGTATATTTACCTTCTTTCACAGCGATGTTCGGGCCTCCTTTTATTCCAATACCGGATGGCAAGCCAACGCCTCCCCAGTTCACCGCCCAGTCATTATCTGCCCTGAATTTGGTTTCAGCCTCGGTAAGGCTGATTATTACTGACCAGCGATATGGATTCGACGGATTCTGAATCATGTCCGTATCCGTATCCCAACCTCCAGGAGTTGCAGAACCAATAATACCGATGGTAGTGTATGGCGTTTTGTCGTTTTTATCCATAAAGGCATATTCCCCAGTAGCGTCATTGAACCACACAAAGTAGGTTCCTGCTTTCACGGGAATGTTCGGTCCTCCACCAGTTCCAAAGCCTGATGGGAAATTGACAGCACCCCAGTTTGCCGCCCAATCATTCTCAGCCCTGAATTTGGCTTCACCATCAGTCAGAGTAATCTCACCCGTCCAGAGATGGGGATTTCCAACATCCTTCGTAAGATCGGTATCGCTATCCCAGCCGCCGGAAGTTCCGCTGCCTATGACACCAACAGTAATATAGACTGAGGGAGAAAGTGCCGTGAAGGAATACTCGCCAGTGATGTCATTGAATGTCACCTTGTAGTAGTCATCAGCAGGAATGGGTATATTGGCGCCACCCTGAGTACCGGTACCACTTGGAAAATCAGCAGCGCCCCAGTTTACGTCCCAACTATCACTAGCCCTGAATTTCACTTCGTTACCGCCTTTCAGAAATACCGTTAAGGTCCAGGTGTTCTTGTCGATCCGCTCCGGATCATTCAAACGCATGTCGGTATCTGTTCCCCAATCGCCGGGAGAAGCGCTGCCGATAAGACCAACAGTGCAGAATGTACCACAGTCGCTATCCTGATAGGTGGTGACAGTACGATGGATAATTTGCGAATTCAGATTTTCAATATTTCCTCCAGTAACTGCAGCAGAAGCCATGATGCTTACCGTATTCTCTTCGAATCCCGGAAGACCCAGTTTTAAAAGTGCGTCATTGAATTCCCCAACCGTAATTTCCAGTGAAGTAATAGGTCCTGAACCCAGAACTACCGGGTTGGCGAAGGTGTCGGAAGTATCCACCGAGAGCACATAATTTGTAGGCAGACTTATTCCGTAATCGGCACTAGTCCACTCAAATTTTTCAAATAGCGAAGTGGCTTCATCCGGAAGTAGTTCTTGTGATGCCGCCGTGGCCGGATTGGTGATGGATGGCGCCACAAATGACTCGGCATTACCCAAAATCGGTCCTACGGGATCGTTTTCACAGGCCGTGTATACAATGGAAAGGCCCGCAATCAGAAGTATATTTCTAAATATCTTTTTCATTTTCTAAATAATT
>JBGSYX010000560.1:0-17592 GCA_041750735.1 Cyclobacteriaceae bacterium | reverse complement strand
TTCTACGAATAGAAAACCCAACTGGCTTCGGGTAAAGCTGCCTGTGGGAAAGGAATACCTGAAAGTCAGAGAATTGGTAGATCAGTACAAGCTGCACACCATTTGTGAAAGCGGAAACTGCCCCAATATGGGAGAATGCTGGGGTAATGGTACAGCCACGTTCATGATTTTGGGAAATGTGTGTACGCGATCCTGCACCTTTTGCGCCGTAGCCACCGGCCGCCCTCCCGAATACGATGAGAATGAACCTGAACGTGTGGCTATGGCCATAAAACTCATGGGTGTGAAGCATGCCGTCATTACATCAGTAAATCGTGATGAACTCAAGGATCGTGGCGCTGAGATATGGTACCAAACCGTGGTGAAAACTAAACAATACAGCCCACAGACATCCATCGAAACGCTCATCCCTGACGTTAAAAACACCTGGGATGCGCTCATCAGAATGATAAGCGGTGGTCAGGAAATTGTATCGCATAACCTTGAAACTGTAGAGCGTCTTTATAAACGAGTACGACCTCAGGCCAGGTACGAACGCAGCCTTGAGCAGATAAAACGAACCAAGGAATTCGGGAAAAAAACGAAGTCCGGAATTATGGTCGGTCTGGGTGAAACGGATGCCGAAGTCTATAAAGTAATGGACGACCTCGCAAGCCATGGTTGCGACGTCATGACCATCGGGCAGTATTTACAGCCGACCAAACTACACCATGAAGTGCTTGAATTTGTCCATCCCGACAAGTTTGCTATGTATCGCGAGGAGGGTTTGAGCCGGGGTCTGCTCTATGTAGAGTCTGGGCCACTGGTGCGATCCAGTTATCATGCGGAGAAACACATCTGATTACCACTCACCCTTTTTGCTAAATTTTTGTTTGGCGTTTTCGCCAAATTTCAGCATTGATTGATCAAGCGCCTTTATCACTTCATCCATGGGTTTTCCATGGCTTGATCTTGCCGCTGCAATCATGGTGTTGCATTCATTGGAATCCATAAATCGCACTGCCTCCAGTAAACCTTTTTCGTCTTCTTCAGGAATTGCTAAAAACCCATGCTTATCGGCATGCATCAGTTGACCGGGTTGAATTTTGCACCCAAAAACTTCCACTTCACAATTCCAGCGGACAGGCGTACAACTGGCATGGCCGACACAAAGTCTCCGCGCCAGGGCCTTAAAGCCGGCATTGTTCATCTCATCCAGATCCCGGATGGCGCCGTCAACAATGGCGCCGACACATCCAAGCGCTGTATGGAAGTTGGCATTAACCTCACCCCAAAATGATCCATATACATTTGGCTTATCCATATCCTGAACTACGATAATTTTAGGTCCTGGACAAGCGGCTACATAGTTGCGGTATGCACTCCACGCCGCCTGACCGTTTTTTTTATGGTCTGCATTTGACGGCTCTATCTGAAGGGTTACGGCATAGCCAACCATGGGTCCCATATGTGGCATAAAATCCCTGGTTTCTTCCAGATTAAAACATTCTTTATTGCTATTGCGGGCAGTGATCTGCTCCCAACCGTTGTAAACTGAAGGTGTATTCCAACGTTTCAATTCGAGTAATTCTCCATGTGTTAGCATAATCTGTGTTTTTTATAAATATAATGGTAAATAATTTCCACAAACACCATTTCACCTTTGCAATATGCGGCAATATTTGCAGTGTGTGATCTGTACGTAGGTTTTCGGCATATTTTGCTATACTGAATCATAGCTGAAAAAGCTGGTTATTTGGCGTAATTTTCATCGGTCTGACAGCAAACATCAAATTCTTTCGTTTTCAAAATCCTGATTTTCCAATAACTTTGTCGGGCGTTTCCTTAAAGCGCCCTTATTCAAACCACTTTTACTCAGCATTATGCCAAAAGACCCCAGTATCAAGTCGGTTCTGATTATCGGAAGCGGACCAATCATCATCGGCCAGGCGTGTGAATTTGATTATGCCGGCTCACAAGCCGCGCGGTCACTCCGCTCCGAAGGTATTGAAGTGACCTTGATCAATTCGAATCCGGCGACTATCATGACCGACAATGTAACCGCGGATAACATATACCTGAAACCACTTACAAAAAAGTCGATCGTCGAAATATTGCAGAAACACAAAATCGATGCAGTACTCCCGACCATGGGCGGTCAGACGGCACTCAACCTGGCCATTGACTGTCAGAATGCCGGCATCTGGGAAAAGTTTGGTGTACGAATCATTGGTGTTGATATCGCCGCTATCCAGACGACGGAAGACCGCGAAAAATTCAGATTGAAAATGAAGGAAATTGGGGTTGGTGTTTGCGAAGGAAAAACCGCAACCTCCTTTCTGCAGGGAAAAGAAATCGCACAGGAAATTGGCTTTCCGCTAGTAATCAGACCATCCTTTACTCTCGGAGGTTCCGGCGGAGGTATCGTCGAAACCTACCAGGAATTTGAAAAAGCGCTAGATAACGGTCTCCATACTTCGCCTATACATGAAGTATTAATAGAGCAGAGCATTGTCGGCTGGAAAGAATATGAATTAGAGCTGCTCCGCGATAACATTGGCAACGTCATAATTATTTGCTCCATCGAGAATTTCGACCCGATGGGCATTCATACAGGCGACTCCATCACCGTAGCGCCGGCCATGACACTCGCCGATACGACATACCAGCATATGCGCGATCTGGCAATCAGGATGATGAACAGCATCGGCCAGTTTGCAGGTGGCTGTAACGTGCAGTTTGCCGTAAATCCGGAAGATGAGTCCATCATTGGTATCGAAATAAATCCAAGGGTGTCGCGTTCTTCCGCGCTTGCTTCAAAAGCCACCGGTTACCCCATTGCCAAAGTCGCCGCCAAGCTGGCAATAGGATATAACCTGGATGAATTACAAAACCAGATCACTAAAACGACACCGGCGTATTTTGAACCAGCGCTCGATTATGTGATCGTTAAAATACCACGATGGAATTTCGACAAATTCAAGGGCTCCGACCGCAGGTTGGGCCTAACGATGAAATCCGTTGGCGAGGTAATGGGAATTGGGCGTAATTTCCAGGAGGCGCTGCAAAAGGCTTGTCAGTCCCTCGAAATACGCCGTAACGGACTTGGCGCTGATGGCAAGGAACTTACAGATCGTGATCAGATTATGAAAAGTCTTGCAAGTCCAAGCTGGAATCGGCTTTTCCATGTTTATGATGCCTTCAAGCTGGGCATTCCATTTAAGACTATTCAACAGGCCACTAAAATAGACAAGTGGTTCCTCACACAAATCGAGGATCTCATCCAACTGGAGCGCGAAATTGAAAAGTATAAACTGGATACCATGCCTGTAGAGCTGATGCGCGAAGCCAAAGAAAAGGGCTATGCCGACAGACAATTGGCTCACCTATTCGGTTGTCTTGAAAGCCAGGTACACAAAAAGCGCCTGGAGATGGGCATAAAGCGTGTTTATAAATTAGTCGACACCTGTGCGGCAGAATTTGAAGCACAAACACCGTATTACTATTCCACCTTTGCAGAGGAAAACGAATCTATCCCTTCTGAAAAGAAAAAGGTCATCATTCTTGGAAGTGGCCCGAACAGGATCGGTCAGGGAATTGAATTTGACTATTCATGCGTACACGGCGTACTTGCCACCAAGGAATGCGGGTACGAGGCCATTATGCTCAACTGCAATCCGGAAACAGTATCTACCGACCCCGATATTGCGGACAAATTGTACTTTGAGCCCGTCTTCTGGGAGCATCTTTACGACATAATCCTTCACGAAAACCCAGTGGGGGTTATCGTTCAACTAGGCGGACAAACTGCTCTGAAACTCGCCGAAAAGCTGGAGCGGTATGGAATAAAGATCATTGGTACTGACTTTAAATCGCTGGATCTTGCTGAAGACCGCGGGCATTTCAGCCAACTCCTCAAGGATAACAACATCCCTTACCCTGAATTTGGTACCATTGAAGATGCCACTCATGCCATCGAGATATCTAAAAGAATAGGCTTCCCATTGCTGGTTCGTCCATCCTATGTCCTTGGTGGGCAGAGCATGAAAATCGTCATCAATGAAGAGGAGTTGGAGTCGCATGTTGTCAATATTCTGAAGGACATACCCGGTAACCTCGTGTTGCTGGATCATTTTCTGGAAGGAGCCTATGAAGCCGAAGCTGATGCCATTTGCGACGGAACAGATGTATATATTATAGGTATCATGCAGCACATCGAGCCGGCGGGTATCCACTCGGGAGATTCCTACGCGGTATTGCCTCCATACAATCTTGGCGATTTTATCATTCAGCAGATGGAAGTCATTACAAAGAAAATCGCTTTAGCACTGAAAACTGTAGGACTGATAAATATCCAGTTTGCCATAAAGGATGATAAAGTTTATGTGATTGAAGCAAACCCGAGGGCCTCCCGCACCGTACCGTTTATCTGCAAGGCGTACAACGAACCCTACGTGAACTACGCGACCAAAATAATGCTCGGCGAAAAAAAGGTGAAGGATTTCAAATTTAATCCGACGAAAAAAGGTTATGCTATTAAGGAACCTGTTTTTTCGTTTAACAAGTTTCCCAATGTAAATAAGGAATTGGGTCCTGAGATGAAGAGCACCGGAGAGGCGATTTACTTTATCGATGACCTGCTTGATGACTATTTCATGAATATTTATGCAGAACGCAATTTGTACTTAAGTCGATAAAACATGGGTTTATTGTTAAAAGCTTTCCTTTTCGGGCTGGTGATTTACTATATATTCAAATCCATCGGATTGGTAATGGCCAGAATGATGGGCGCAGGCCCCAAGCCAACGGACACACACTTTCAATCACGAAGAGAAGGTGATATCAATATAGAATACCATCCGGGGAAAAACGGCTCATCACGACCAAATAAAAAAACCGACGGTGATTATATTGATTATGAAGAAATAAAGTAGCGCCATTCACGCACTTTCTTCAATTACCTGGACACAAGAATTAATAATTAGTCTAACTTCACTGAACTAATCCTAAAAAATATGGCCTGGTTTCAACGCAAAGGAAAGGGTATTAACACACCAACCACTGAAAAAAAAGAAGTACCGGATGGTTTGTGGTATAAAACCCCGAAAGGTAAAATCATCCATATCCGCGAATTAAAGAGCAACGCATTTGTTTGTCCAGACGATGATTTCCATGTGCGCATTGGTTCTAAGGAGTATTTTGAAATACTCTTTGACAAAAGCAAGTTCACCGAGTTGGACAAGGACATGACTTCGGCAGATCCACTCACTTTTGCCGATACAAAGGCCTACCCAGAGCGGATACTCGAATCTCAGAAAAAGTCAGAGCTGACAGATGCCATTCGAACTGCCTACGGAAAACTTGATGATCTGGACGTCGTAATTGGCTGCATGGATTTCACATTTATCGGAGGATCTATGGGTTCGGTAGTTGGAGAAAAGATTGCCAGAGCGATAGATCATAGCCTGAAGAAAAAAATCCCCTTTATCCTCATTTCCAAATCAGGAGGGGCCCGGATGATGGAAGCGGGTTATTCGTTGATGCAGATGGCAAAAACCTCAGCCAAACTGGCATTGATGGAAAGAGCAAAAATCCCATTCATATCAGTCCTTACTGATCCAACGACCGGCGGTGTCACAGCTTCCTATGCCATGCTTGGCGATTTTAACATCGCCGAACCCGGAGCGTTAATTGGTTTCGCTGGCCCACGCGTAATCCGGGAGACAATAGGCAAAGATTTGCCGAAAGGATTTCAAAGCAGTGAGTTTCTGCTTGAGCATGGCTTTATAGATTTCATTGTGGATCGGCGACAACTTAAAGGCAAGATTTCCACATTACTTAAGATGTTACATTAGCAAACTCCCAAAAGCCCTAAAACAACTTTTTGTGCCTAATTCCACGGATAAAAATTGACCACAGGCATTAAATTACTATCATTACCATTTATATTTGCATTTTATTTTTCGTGATTTTCCAGCAAAGAAATCCTTAGCAAATGGGTCCAGTATTAATCAGTTCCGTACTAGCATTTACCATTGTCATTACCTTGTTAGTACTTATCCTTTTATATGCACAGTCGAAGCTTGTGCAATCGGGTGATGTAAAAATCATTATGAATGGCGATGAGCAAAATCCGGTAGTGGTATCTGCAGGATCTTCGCTTCTAAGCACCCTTTCCTCCAAAAAGATATTTTTACCGTCAGCCTGCGGTGGCGGTGGCACCTGCGCTATGTGCAAATGCATTGTGGAAGAAGGCGGGGGTGATGTATTGCCGACGGAAGTCGGACACCTGAGCCGAACAGAACAAAAAGAACACGTACGACTTGCCTGCCAGGTGAAGGTGAAGAATGACATGAAAATTCATATTCCGGAAGAAATATTCGGGATCAAAAAGTGGGAATGCGAAGTCGTTTCGAATTATAATGTATCTACCTTCATTAAGGAGTTTGTGGTAAAATTACCTGAAGGTGAGCACCTGGAATTCCAATCCGGCGGATACATTCAGATCGATGTTCCAGCTTGTACGGTCGATTTCAAAACAATGGACATAACTCCGCATCCTGAGCTTCACCACCCCAATGATGTTTATAAATCTGACTGGGATAAATTCAACCTTTGGAATCTGAAAATGAAAAACGATGAACCCATTTTCAGGGCATATTCCATGGCTAACCATCCTGCAGAAGGAAATATTGTAATGCTTAATATCAGGATTGCTACACCGCCGTGGGATCGTGCTGCCGGCAAATGGATGGATGTAAATCCCGGTATTTGCAGCTCGTTTGTTTTCAGTCGCAAACCTGGCGACAAAGTTACCGTTTCGGGGCCTTATGGCGAATTTTTTATAAATCGTACCCAAAGAGAAATGATATATATCGGTGATGGAGCAGGTATGGCGCCGCTCAGATCACATATCTTCCATCTTTTTCATACTGAAAAAACGAACAGAAAAGTTTCGTACTGGTATGGAGGTCGTTCAAAGCGGGAATTATTTTACCTCGATCATTTTCAGAAAATAGAAAAGAGTTTCCCGAATTTCAACTTTTACATTGGATTGTCTGAACCGATGGCAGAGGATAACTGGAAAGTGAAGAAGTCGCTCGATGACAAAAATGGCGATGGATATGTAGGTTTTATTCATCAGGTACTCTACGATAATTATCTAAGTAAACATCCCGAACCGGAAGAAGTGGAATATTACCTGTGCGGCCCACCGATGATGAATGCTGCGGTAACCAAGATGCTGGACAACCTTGGTGTACCGCCTGAGAATATCAGGTTTGACGATTTCGGCGGATAAAACCACCAGAAACTGAAAGGGAGAAAAAATGGATTTTCTCCCTTTTTTTATGCAACATTGAGCAAACGCAATTATCATGGATTTAAAGATTTTTTTTTCGCCAATTGCCGAAGATGTATTTTCAGACATAAGCGATCCATCGTCGTTCTTTAAAAGCATTTCAGTTTTTGCTGACCGGCAACCAGCCTACAAAAGTCTGAATATTGCCATCATCGGTTTGCCGAATGAGCGTGTAGCCGATGAATCCTATTGCCATATAGCTGCTGATGAAATACGAAGGAAATTATACAGACTGAAGAAAGGATTTGGTCAATATAAAATTGCAGACCTGGGTAATTTGCGCAGAGGAATTGATAATAATGAAACCCAACTCAGATTGAAAGAGGTATGTGCTGCGCTCATTGAAAATGAGGTTTTGCCATTGCTTATCGGGGGAACGCATGATTTTACGTTTGGGCAATACCTTTCCTACGAACATTTGGACAAACTAGTGTCGATACTCAATATCGATGCATTCCTCGACATCGACAATGATGGCCAAGCAGTGAATAGTAAAAACCACCTAAACAAAATTCTTCTCTATGAACCAAACTATCTTTTCTCACTTTATCAATTAGCACATCAATCCTACCTCATCGATCAACAGACGCTGGCAGTTCTGGAAAAACTGTATTTTGACGCTTACCGGCTTGGCCACTTGCGCCAGCATCTGCCAGAAATGGAGCCCATCATCCGCGATGCTGACATGATGAGCTTTGATATTACAGCCATAAAATCTTCCGATGCCCCCGGCAACAATAACGCGCAACCATTTGGCCTCACAGGCGAGGAAGCCTGCCAAATATGCTGGTACGCAGGATTGAACGAAAAGATGAGTTCTGTGGGATTTTACGAATATGATCCTCAGGCAGATGATGCACATTTAAAAACAGCCGCGGTGGTAGCTACAATGATCTGGTATTTTGTAGAGGGATTTTATAACCGCAAGGAAGAGCATAATTTCCGGGGCAATGATTACATGCGATACGTCGTATCCATGCCCACCGAACCGGAAAATATCATTTTCTATAAAAGTAAACTAAGTGAAAAATGGTGGATGGAAGTGCCCTATCCCCATGGAAAATTTCTATATGAACGTAACCTGATCGTTCCATGCAGCTATTCCGATTACCAAACTGCCACGCGAGGTGATGTTCCGGAACGTTGGATAAGCACCCAGGGAAGATTGATTTAATGATGAAAAAAAACCGCCTCCAATTATTATTGACATTATGTAGCCTGCTTGTGACAATGGGGCCATTCACTGCCTTAGCACAAACCGATCTGCATTATTACCTTCCGGAACCATGGAATTTTAATGAAAAAATCCCAACACCAGCTTCGGTTATCGGTCATGAAGTAGGAGAGTGGCACGTGACACATGATAAATTAGTACAATATTTCTATAACCTCGATCAGGCATCGGTCCGGGTGAAGGTGGAGAAAATTGGGCAGACCTACGAACACAGACCCCTGATACAAGCCATAATTACGTCAGAACAAAACCATGCGCGGTTGGAGCAAATCAGGCTGGAACATCTAAAACTTATCGACCCCAATCTATCTGCATCTTGCAATACAGCCGACATGCCTGTTATAGTAAGACTGGGATATTCCGTCCATGGCAATGAAGCAAGCGGCGCCAATGCCTCGATGGTTGTGGCTTATTATCTTGCGGCATCAACTTCGGCTGATGTAGCTGAACTTTTGAACAGATGCATTATTATTCTCGATCCATCGCTGAATCCGGACGGTATGCAGCGGTTCTCTACCTGGGTGAATCAACACAAATCCAACACCCTAAACAGCGATCCAAATAGCCGGGAGTTTCGCGAACCCTGGCCGGGTGGCAGAACGAATCATTATTGGTTTGATTTGAACCGTGACTGGCTTTTTGCCCAACACCCTGAATCAGAAGCGCGCCTGGCCATTTATCGCTCATGGATGCCTAATGTGCAGACTGATCATCATGAGATGGAAACTAATTCGACGTTTTTCTTCCAGCCCGGTATTGCATCATCAAAAAATCCACTTATACCGGTTGAAAATGTGATTTTAACTGAGAAAATCGCCAAATACCACGCTGCGGCCCTGGACGACCAACGGCGACTGTATTTTTCAAAAGAATCGTTTGATGATTTTTATTTCGGGAAGGGTTCAACTTATCCCGATGCTCAAGGAGGCATAGGTATTTTATTTGAACAAGCTTCTTCCAGAGGTCATCTGCAGGAAACAATTAATGGACCCTTGTCATTTCCATTTGCTATAAAAAACCATGTCACCACATCACTCACCACGGTTAGGGCGTCAGTCGATTTGCGCAAAGAATTGCTGGATTATCAAAGCAATTTCTTTAAAAATGCCGTCGTAATTTCCAAAGACAAACAAGATGTAATAATTCTAGGCGGTGCAGAAGACGAGTCGCGGCTTATTGCGGTTGGGCAAGTTTTACTGAAACACGACATTAACTTTTATTTTGTCAAGGAAAATATTCAAAAGGATGGTATTCTTTTCCAGGCAGGAAAAAGCTACATTATTCCGCTGAAACAACCGCAAAGTATGCTGGTAAAAACGTTTTTTGAAAGGCAGACCAGCTTCGCCGACAGCCTCTTCTACGACATCTCTGCCTGGGACGCCGATCTTTCATTCAACCTAAAAACAACCAAAGGGAGTTCATTGGAATGGCAGCGCGCCTTTGGCCCAAAAGTAGAAAAGTTGACATTGCCCTCCGGTGGAATCTCGGGAGGTCGCGGATACGCCTATCTTATGGAGTGGGATCAATATTTCGCACCGGCAGCTGTCTATTACTTGTTGAAGAAGGATGTCATGCTGAAAGTAGCCCAAACACCAGCAATTGTAGATGGCAAAAAAGTAAGCCGCGGTTCCATAATAATTCCCGCAGCAGGGCAGAAGATGACCGAAGATGAGTTGTTTGACCAGCTCGATGCGGCCGCATTGAAATATAATGTAAATATCCAGTCGATATCCTCGGGTATGGCAAATCAGGGGGTCGATCTTGGAAGTAACACGATGCTGTCCATGAAAAAACCAGTGATTGCCATGTTGGTGGGAGAATCAGTCAGTTCTTATGAAGCCGGTGAAGTTTGGCACTTGCTGGACTACCGCTATGACATGCCGGTAACTATGATCGACATCAAAGAAATGGATCGCATAAGACCTGACAAGTACACTGTCATCGTATTACCATCCGGATCATATAGTGCATTAAGTGCTGCTTCACAGGAAAAACTGAAAAAGTGGGTGAATGAAGGAGGAACACTTATTTGCTGGCGCGATGCTGTGAAATTCGTGGCAGGCTTGCAGATTGCCGATGTCAAAATTAAACCCATCGCAAAAACAGATTCGACTACATACATATCATACGAAAACCAAGACCGGAAAAAGGGAGCCCAACTGGTGAGCGGATCAATTTTCGAAATGGCTCTTGATACCACCCATCCTCTGGCGTTTGGATATTCTACTGCAACATTGCCTGTTTTCAAATCCGGGACCATGATATTGGAACCCTCCAAAAAGTCAGGCGCTAACCCATTTCACTATTCAAAATCGCCTTTGCTGAGTGGTTATGCATCCGACGAAAACGTGGGGAGGATCAGTGAGAGCCCGGCAGTTTCCGTTTCGGTTTATGGGCAAGGTCGCGTTATCTGCTTTGTCGACAATCCGAATTTCAGGGCGTACTGGTATGGAACAAATAAGCTTTTCATGAACGCGGTCTTCTGGGGATTTGGCATTGATGTAAACTAAAAAAGCCGGAGCCCCGGCCTTTTTATATTAACACAATTTATTCAAATCAATTTAAAGTAGGGTAGTTTCGCCCTTTTTCACCTGAAATACCGGTTCATATTCACTTGTCTTGCCGGCTTCATCCGTGAGGATGAGTTTGTAATACACCTGGCCAAGCTCTGGCAAATAGTCAATATATTTCTTGTCTTCCGGAGTGATGGTCTTCACCGTAATCCACTCAATGGAATTTTCTTCAATATTTCCCTTTTTCAACTCGATCGTCTTAATGATGCGTGTTGAATTAATGCTCCAGTTGAACTCGACGATATCGCCGTTTCTTAACGCGATGAATTTTACCATTTCCTCAGCGCCAAGATTTGGCTGATTGCGATAGCGTTGCCCGAAGACATCGCCAGTCATAAAAAGTATAAAGAAGGAAATAAGTACTACTGCGTATTTCATATTCACACTCAAATCGTACGACTACGGATTCATACGGGATCAAATATAATAGGTAAGCGCTAACCATAAGAATACCGTATACTTGGCATGATGTCACGATTTTATTAAAACTCGCTTCAAGTAGATGTTTTCTTGGTATTCCTCAAGCATATTACATGGCCACCTCGTCGTTGCTGCTACCACAGGACTGTTTTTAAGCAGTTTTAAGGTTGGGTGTGGTGATTATATACTTATTTGTTACACGGATGTATGTTTTAATGAGTCCGACGTAAATCACTTCTCATACTTATTAAAATTTGATTTTATTTCCAGGTGACTGATAGAAATGCCACATGATTTTTCTTCTGACACCCATTTAAAGATCATTTGGAAGCAATCAAACTATTTTTTGATTTTTTAAGTAGCTTTCCATTTTTCATTACCTTTGCGCCACCTTTTATAATGTGGACCCGATTTGCCCATATCGTACTTAAAAACCGCTTAGCGCTGATAGTTATTATCGGCCTGATCACACTTTTCATGGGTTATAAAGCCCGCGAGGTACAGTTTACCTATTCATTCTTTACACCAGTACCTGCCGATGATCCGGATATGGTGTTTTTCCAGAATTTCAAAAAAGAATTTGGCGAAGATGCCAATGTTGTTGCAATCGGAATAAAAGATTCTGCCCTATACAAGGCTGAGAATTTCAATCGTTTCAAGTACCTGAGTGATGAGCTCCAAAAGATCGGGGGCGTTTCGCAGGTCATATCGATTCCACTATTCAAAATACTTGAAAAGGATCCCGTTGAAAAAAGATTCAACCTGGTGAATCTTTTTGGCGATATTCCCTCGGACCAAAAGACACTCGATAGTTTGCTGACACTTGCACGCAATCAAAGGTTTTACAGTGATCAGATTATAAACCAGACAAACGGCGCGACATTCGTACTGATATCCATCGATAATAGTGTCCTTAATACCAAGGATCGGGATAAAACCATCAAGGATATTGAATTAGTGGCATCGCAGTTTTCGGAGCACACAGGCATTGAGCTGCATTATGTGGGCCTGCCTTATATCCGAACTGAAGTAAACGGCAGCGTAAAAGCCGAGCTTCAGATATTCTTGATTGTGTCCATATTAGTCACCGCACTGGTGTTGCTGTTTTTTTTCCGCTCGTGGGACGCTGTAGTAATACCATTAATCATCATTGGTGTTATTGTCACCTGGTCGATGGGCACATTGGCCCTATTTGGTTATAAGATCACTATACTCACCGGATTGCTGCCGCCTGTAATTGTTGTCATAGGTATTCCAAACAGTGTTTACTTGCTCAATAAGTACCACCAGCAGATAAGCCGGTATAAAAACAAAGCGCGGGCACTGAGCCATGTCATTTCGAAAATTGGTGTAAATACACTCATGACCAATGCTACTACGGCAGTTGGTTTTTTCGTGCTCATGTTTACTGGAGTTAAGGACCTTCAGCAGTTTGGATTAGTGGCCGGTATAAATATCATGGCAACTTTTGTAGTTAGCCTTATACTTATTCCGGCGGTATTCAGCTATTTGCCTTTACCAGGAGAAAAACAACTCAAACACCTGAACTTCAAAGCCGTTGATTTTCTGCTCACCAACCTCGACTTGCTCATCCACAGACACCGGTATCGCATCCTGTTTGTTACGAGCGTCATCATGGCAGTCGCTGTAATCGGGGTCTCAAGATTGCATTCGCTCACCTTCATTGTGGATGATGTGCCCGAAAACAGTAAGGTGAAACGGGACTTACACTTTTTCGAAGAAAACTTCAGCGGGATAATGCCATTGGAAATCATTATCGACACAGGAAAGAAAAAGGGCATCCTGCGTCAGGAGTTTCTCACCAAGGTGGACGAACTAGAAGATCATCTGCAACAAAATAAGCACGTTTCCAAGCCGGTTTCTATCATCACCATGCTCAAAGCATCGCGCCAGGCTTTTTATAATAATAATCCGGAGTATTATGATTTGCCAACCAAAACTGACCGGAATTTTATCCTGAGGTATTTCAGCGATGATGCAGGGCAGGCTGGAATTGTAAAATCATTCGTTGATTCCACGCAATCAAAAATGCGTATTTCCCTCAAGGTGGCAGACATTGGTTCAGTCCGACTTGATTCATTGCTACAAAATGTGGTTGTAAAAAAAATGGATGAAATATTCGTAGGCACTGATGTGAAAACGAGTGTTACCGGTACCACGCTATTATTCGTCCGCGGTAACAATTATTTAGTGAAAAGCCTTCGTAGCAGCCTCCTCCTGGCATTTTGTATTATAGCCATACTCATGGGGGTGCTCTTCAGAAATTTTAAAATCGTGGTTATTTCCCTTATTGCCAATATAATTCCATTGATCATGACGGCAGCCATAATGGGATATTTCGAAATCGTTCTGCGGCCAAGTACCGTAATTATATTTAGTGTGGTTTTTGGTATTGCGGTGGATTCGGCTATTCATTTTCTGGCGAGGTACCGCCAGGAATTGCTCGCCAACGATTTCTTTGTTCCGCTGGCCATAAGCAGGAGTATAAGAGAAACCGGCAGCAGTATTATTTATACCTCTGCCATCCTTTTTGCTGGCTTTATCATTTTCAGCATGTCCGATTTCGTGAGCACAACTATGCTGGGAGTACTTACTTCATCAACATTGTTGATAGCCATGTTTGCCAACCTCATCGTATTACCCGCACTTCTCATGGCATTTGATAGTGGAAAGCGCAAAAAAGACAGTCATCCTCTCATAGAACATTACGAGTTTTATACTGAGGATGAAGACGAAGAGATCAACCGTGAACTGCTTGACGTTTTCGAAGAGCGACACGTGGTAAAGTCTGATACACATTAAACAATACAGATTTAGTTTTTAAAGTGAAATACAGGGAAAATAAGAATCTTAATTTGGCCCGTGTGGGGTCTGAAATACTAGATCACTGGAAAAAGCATGATATTTTCAGGGAATCATTAAAGAACCGTAGTGCCAGTCCGGATTATACTTTCTACGAAGGTCCGCCATCAGCCAACGGAACCCCGGGAATCCACCACGTGATGTCCCGTGCCGTGAAAGATATCTTTTGCAGATACAAAACGCTAAAAGGATTCAAAGTTGACCGAAAGGGCGGTTGGGATACACACGGCTTACCCGTTGAATTGCAGGTAGAAAAACAACTAGGTATCACAAAAGAAGATATTGGAAAATCAATCACCATTGAAGAGTACAATCAGCGTTGCCGTGAAGCCGTAATGCAATACAAAAGCGAGTGGGATGATCTCACAGAGAAAATGGGTTACTGGGTGGATCTGGAAAATCCATACATCACATTCGACAGGGATTATATGGAAACCCTCTGGTTCCTGCTCAAGAAGTTTTATGATAAAGGACTCTTATACAAAGGCTACACCATCCAGCCATATTCTCCGGCAGCAGGTACCGGCCTCAGTTCCCATGAACTAAATCAGCCTGGAGCATACAGAGATATCAAAGACACGTCGATTGTTGCCCAGTTTAAAATAAAAAATTCAGAGAACGACTTTATTCTTGCGTGGACAACCACACCATGGACACTTCCAGCCAATAACTCCCTGGCCGTCGGCGAGTATATTGATTATGTGAAAATAGCCACCTACAATCCCTACACTTTTAGTCAGGTAAATGTGATTCTGGCTGAGGACCGACTGGCATCACTTTTCAACAGTAAAAATGAATCAGTTGATATTTCAACATATAGTGCCGGTGACAAGGTAATTCCATGGAAAATAATCGATTCCTACAAGGGTTCTGAATTGGTTGGTATCGAATACGAACAATTGCTACCATACGTACCACTTTCCTCGCCGGCTTTAAAAGTTATCATTGGCGACTTCGTCACTACTGAAGATGGAACCGGAATCGTACATATTGCCAAGACCTTCGGGGCCGACGACTACCGCGTAAGCGTGCAAAACAACATTCCCGGTGTAATGGTGACAGATGAAAATGGCAATGAGTCACCCATTGTTGACAGGCAGGGACGGTTCGTAAAGGAAATAACCGATTTCGCCGGAATGTATGTAAAAAACTATACCGGTGAAAATGAAGAAAGTCCGGATTATAAATCCACTGATGTACTCATTGCCATAAAACTGAAGGAGGAAAATAAGGCGTTTAAGGTTGAAAAATTTGTTCACTCTTATCCGCACTGCTGGCGAACCGACAAGCCAATTTTGTACTATCCGATCGATGCGTGGTTTATTAAAACCACGGCTTACAAAGAAAAACTCGTAAAGTTCAATAAAACCATCAACTGGAAACCAGCAGCGACAGGTACAGGCCGATTTGGCAATTGGCTCGAAAACCTGGTGGACTGGAACCTAAGTCGTTCACGTTATTGGGGAACACCGCTCCCTATCTGGCGAACAGAAGATCGTAAGGAGGAAAAGTGCATCGGATCGCTGGAAGAACTGAGGGCCGAAGTGGAACTTTCCGTCAAAGCCGGGTATATGTCCGGGTCGTTGCCGGAAGATTTTGACCTTCACCGACCTTTTGTGGATAATGTTTTTCTCGTTTCGCCATCAGGTAAAAGGATGATGCGCGAACCCGATCTCATTGATGTGTGGTTTGATTCAGGGGCTATGCCCTATGCGCAGTGGCATTATCCATTTGAAAACCAGGAAACTTTCAAAGCCAAATACCCTGCTGATTTTATCGCTGAGGGCGTCGATCAGACTCGTGGGTGGTTTTTCACCCTGCACACCATCGCCGTGATGCTATTTGATAGCGTAGCATTCAAAAACGTCATCGCCAACGGTTTGGTACTTGATAAGGACGGCAACAAAATGTCCAAACGATTGGGCAATGCGATCGATCCATTTAAAACTATGGACGAATATGGTCCTGACCCAACGCGTTGGTACATGATCAGCAATGCGAATCCATGGGATAATCTCAAATTTGACCTCAATGGTGTTCAGGAGGTACTGAGACGGTTCTTTGGGACACTTCAAAATACCTATTCCTTCTTTGCACTTTATGCCAACCTGGACGCATTTGACTGGAAAGACACCCAGATACCAATAAATAAACGTACCGAAAGTGACCGCTGGATATTGTCAAGACTCAATACTGTGATTTCCCAGACCGATGCCGCTTATGACGATTATGAACCGACAAAAGCGGCAAGGGCAATTCAGAATTTTGTCATCGACGACCTGAGCAACTGGTATGTACGGCTGAACAGAAAAAGATTTTGGAAAGGCGATTTAAATGACGACAAGAAAGCGGCGTATCAGACACTGCACACCTGCTTGCTGACGATTGCTAAGCTTGCGTCCCCGATTGCGCCGTTCTATGCCGATAAGCTTTACCTCGACCTGACGACTGAAAAGGATTTCGGCAAAAAATCCGTTCATCTAATCGATTTTCCAGAATCGGACCAGTCGCTTATCGACCTGGAACTGGAGCAGAAAATGACCTTGGCACAGGACATTTCATCGCTCGTGCATTCATTGCGCAAGCAACATAAAATAAAGGTCAGACAGCCATTATCGCGGATACTCATTCCGGTCCTTGATCCCAAAGTCAGAAATTATATCCATGACATGGAAGAGATTATCCTGAATGAAATCAACGTGAGAGCCATAGAATATGTCGATAACACCTCTGGAATAATCGTAAAAAAAGCCAAGCCCAATTTCAAAAAACTCGGTCAGGTTTACGGTCAGTTGATGAAGGAGATAAGCACCTTTGTGGCGACCATGGACCAGGAAAGCATTTTAGAATTTGAAACTACCGGTAGCCTGGCCGTGAATATCGTCGGACAGGCAATCTTGCTCAGCGACGATGACCTGCTGATACAATCGGAAGATATTCCGGGATGGATTGTGGCAACAGAACGTGGTATTACCGTGGCCCTGGATATAACCATTACCGAAGAACTCAAGCAGGAAGGAATAGCACGTGAGTTGGTAAACAGGATTCAAAATCTGCGAAAAGACCAGGGTCTGGATGTTCAGGATAAAATAGAAATAATCATCGGAGATGATAACCAGGAACTGATCCAAAGCGTTCTGTCG
>JBGSYX010000559.1:0-17196 GCA_041750735.1 Cyclobacteriaceae bacterium | reverse complement strand
TGCAGGTTCAGGAGTTGGCTTTTCAATTAGCCATAGTAAAAATTGAAATCCAAAAATCGCAATAAACCAAATCAACACGAACCAAACCACCATGTTGCGATTGGCAACGGCTTGGGGTGTCGTCGGCTTGAAAAAGCTGATGTGATAATCGTTGGGTGTTTCGTCCATAAGAGTAGTTTTAGATATAAGGCGAGTAATTATTTCATCTCAAGGTATTACGTAGAACCGATTATATAAAAAGTCATAAGAGTGTCGGGCACTAAAAAAATGCTCGGGGTTTTGTGTCAAACTAATCCCTTCTTTTGGGTAATTAAAGATATGCAAAAAACGATTATTAGAAACTATTCATAGCTTATATTGAATATCAGGTGCAAAAAATATACGGTCAACATGATTAGGCCAAGGTATTGAAGAATCCCCGCGAATTCTGTGCACAATATTCCTTTTCTTATTCATCACCAAAAAAAACTTAGTTCCCACCGCAAGTTTTTTCAATTGAGCGCATCTAAACCTCAATTATTAATCAAAAAAACTACGAAAATGAAAAACGGGAAATTAAGAATGAATGTAGCTGCAATTTTAGTTGGACTGATGCTGATGGGAACTGTATCCTATGCACAGCAGGGACGCCACTATGGAGACCGCCCAATGCATGATGGTTATGGGAGAGGATATGAAAAACACTCCGTGAATCCATCCAGGTATGATCAACTCGAGTTATCAGATGAACAGAAAAGCAAAATTGATGAGATCAAACTTGCTTCGGGCAAGACTTCGACACAACGGCAAAACAAGATGAACGAGCTGGAAGCTCAACTGACTACGGCCATTACTCAGGAGAAGGTCGACAAAACCAAAGTGAACAGTTTGATTGAAGAGATTGGCAAACTGAGAGCGGAAAACAGAAAAGATCGGATGGATGATCACCTGAAGATCCGGGAACTATTAACCGAAAAGCAAAGGATCATTTTTGACCAGCGCCGGTCAGGTCGAAATTAACAACCTACTACTATCATTAACCTATCCTATGATTTTTTAACATAACCAACGGAGAACTGAATATCTATTTTTCAGTTCTCCGTTTCACTAAAAATTTTTACTCAGTGCAAATAGTACCAATTAATATGCAGTTTCAAAAAATACTCAGCGGTGGTTTATTAGTCGCTTTCCTTTTGAGTTTCAACACTCACATGTTTGCGCAAACCCCCGAGCCACCACTTCCAATCGAACTTATGCCAGGAAACAACAGCCTGTACTTTCAAATGGTGATAATAAAGAAATTTGCACCGGAAAGCAGGTTTGGCTTTTTCTCAGTGGCAACCTACACGGTGCCATGGGAAGATTTTTCAAAGGTTGATATCACTTTGCCTGTATTATTCACCTATAGTTTGGGAAAGGGATTTGCACTTACGGCGGGAAGCCGGATCAACAATGTTATTGGTTTTGATCCATTGGCAGGGCTGCAGCACAGTTACGCCTCAAAGCAAATATTGACCGTAACGGCGGCATCGTTGTTCCTGAATGAAAATAGCGATTGTGAAATTTTTGGTTTGTACGAGTATAAACCGCCACTAAATGAAAAGTGGTCTATTTATTCAAGGCTACAATTCCTTTATGTCCATGGATTTGAGGACAATCAACATGGACGCAGCTACCTGTATTTGCGTGCCGGAGTAATGCGAAATGCCCTATCCTTTGGTCTGGGCACTAACCTAGATCAGTATGGCCCGAAAAAGATATTTAAAGAGAATTACGGTGTCTTTGTTAAATGGGATCTTAAATAATTCATCAAATAAATTAAAAAAACTTTCAATTAACTCAAATGTCAAATATGAAATCAATGACTAAATCAATGCGGGTGATACATCGCTATCTCGGGTTCTTTCTTGCTGGAATAATGGCCGTTTATGCAGTAAGTGGCATGACGCTTATCTTTCGTGACAGTGACTTTTTGAAACAGGAGAAACAGGTTCAAAAGCAAATACAAGTTGGATTAGAAAGCAAAGAGTTGGGACAGCCTTTGGGCATAAGAGAATTTAAAGTTGTGAAAGAAGAAGGGAGCCTGGTTTATTTTGAAAGTGGTGTCTATGATAAAAGCACCGGGCTTGCGGATTATAAGGTGAAGGAACTCCCTTTGGTGCTGCTTAAAATGACGCAACTTCACAAGGCAAGATCGCAGGATCCCTTATTTTTCTTAAATATCTTCTTTGGGTTGTCGCTTTTGTTTTTCGTTATTTCCGCATTCTGGATGTATATGCCCGGCACATCAGTTTTTAAGAAAGGACTGTATTTCACCGCGGGAGGTATCGTGTTCACCATGTTAGTGCTCTACTTTAAATAAAATCACTGACCATACAATCCCTTTGTATGGCAGGATTTACTGAATGCTGAAGGCAAATGAAAACTAAGACCAAAACGAATTTATTGGTTGATATACTAATACTCATCGTCTTTCTTATAGTGTATGAAGAAGAGGCAACCGGGACGGTAATTCATGAGTGGCTCGGAATAGCGATCGGCTTAATATTCATTATCCATATTATTCTCCATTGGACATGGTTGGTGGTAAATACAAAGCTGTTTCTGCACCGAATGAGAAATGAATCGAGGATAAACTACGTCCTTGATGTTCTGATTTTTATCGGATTTACGACGGTCATTTTCAGCGGAATTATGATATCGGAAAGTTTCCTTCCAACATTTGGTATGAAGACTGGTCGCAGTCATTTTTGGCAGGAAATCCATGTCGTTTCGGTAGATATCACATTATTTCTAACCGCTCTGCATTTTGCGATGCACTGGAAATGGATTGTAAATAATTTTAAACGATACATTATTAGTCCTTTGAAAGGCGAGAACAATAATAAAATTCCAGAACAAGTTATCGTCAGAACCGATAGGTCACGCTCCACCTATTTTTCGTCATTAGGTAAAGTTAGTTTTCAGTTATTCATCATTTTGGCCTTTGCCGGGTTAATATCCCTTACCTGGTATGCGGCATCCGGTACAATTCCAGCAGAATCAAATACCCGTGAGTTTAATCAACGAAGGGGTCAGGACTTTGAATCCAGATCAAATATGGAATTTGATAAAAGGCCAGGACGATCTGGTATTGAACATAGAGGTCGTCATAATGAGAATGGGCATCATGGAGACGCAGGATTTTTTAGAATTGAATTTATTAAGAATCTGTTGATCTTTTCCATTTTCACCATTGTAGTTACCGGCTTGGGCGCTAAAATGAAAGGAAAGAAAAAGGTAAAAATGCCAATAACAAGCTAAACCAGCTTCTTCCCGACCAAGAGTATTTTAAGTACAAATTCCAGTCTGAAAACCGTGAAATTGCCATAGCGGATGACGTATTTATTTTGTAATATGCATATACTTTTCGATCACGTGATAACCTAAACCCAATACAAAATGAAAACGACAAGACGCACCTTTATACAAAAAAGTGGACTAGCCTTCGGCGCTGCGGCGTTAGCAAGTAATATTCCATTCAGTCTATCTGCCAAAGACACTTTGTCCATCGATTCGTTTGGATTCCAGGTATGGACGATCCGCGAAAAACTTATCGCGGACTTCCCGGGAACGCTTAAAATGATGGCCGGACTTGGCTATAAAGAAGTAGAAATGTGCTCTCCACTCGGGTATTCCAACGCCGGATTTGCACCACTCCATAAGATTAGCGGTACCGATATGAGAAAAATGGTGGAGGATGCCGGCTTGGTCTGTCGAAGTTCACATTATACAATGGGTGAATTGCGAGACAACCTCGACAACCGCATAGAATGGTCGAAACAAATGGGGATCACTCAAATAATCTGTTCAAGTTTCTGGCTGCCCGCAACAGCTTCGGTCGACGATTACAGAAAGGCTGTCCAGGAATTGAACGTTATAGGTGAAAAAACTAAAGCTGCCGGCATTCAGGCAGGATTCCATAACCATAATATGGAGTTCGAAAAACGCGGTGATGTACTAATCTACGATGCACTAATGGAAGAACTGGATCCCGATCTGGTAAAGATGCAATTCCAGGTTGCTGTTATTGAAATAGGATACAAAGCAGCTGACTACTTCCGCAAATATCCCGGCCGGTTCATATCTGCTCATTTAGCTGATTATTCACCAGAGAAGAAAACAACTGTGCCCATCGGCCAGGGTATAGTGGATTGGAAGGACCTATTTGAAGCAGCAAAAATCGGTGGTGTAAAGAATTACTTTGTAGAAATGGACCCCGTAACTTTTAAACCGAGCGCCGAATACTTGTTGAATTTGAAATAGTATGGCAGTCAATTTTCAGCGTTAAACTATATTACGTACGACCACGATCATTATAAAAACTCCGACAGCTCCAGCCAACGTATTTCCAGGGAATCAACTTTTGCAGTGATATCTTCAATTTCCTTTGCCCAGTTGGTGAGATCCTGATGGCTGCCGGTTCCATGGTTCAGCTTTTCGAGGAGTTGGTTTTTTTCCAATTCTAATGAGGTGATGGTTTTTTCGAGCATCTCGTATTCCTTTTTTTCGTTGAAGGTCAGCCGGCGTTTTGATTCGGTTTTCAGTGATGCCTCTTGCTTCGTTTTTTCTGGCACAATCACCTTTAAAGGTTTCTTTTCTTTCTGATCAAGGGAATTGCGGTAGTCGGAATAGTTGCCCGGGAAATCTGTGATTTTTCCATAATCCTCAAACACAAAGAGATGTTCGGTAAGCTTGTCCATGAAATACCGGTCATGTGAGACGACAATGATGTTTCCCTCAAAGTTCATAAGGAAGTCTTCGAGAACGTTCATGGTCATGATGTCCAGGTCGTTGGTCGGCTCGTCGAGGATCAGGAAGTTTGGCGCTTTTATCAGCACACGCATCAACTGTAGCCGCCGCTTTTCGCCCCCGCTGAGTTTTTCGACCGGCGTCATCTGCACGGCATGAGGAAACATGAAGTGGTTGAGAAACTGGGACGCCGTGACGACACTTCCGTCTGATAGTTTTACCATTTCAGCGACTTCTTTTACCACATCGATAACCCGCGTTCCGGGCGCCCAGTAAGCCTCCTGCTGTCGATAGTATCCGAATTCTGTTGTTTCTCCAGCAGATACTTCGCCCGAATCAATTGGGATTTGACCTGTAATGGCGTTGAGAAAGGTAGTCTTGCCAACGCCATTTTTACCCACAATACCCAGCCGGTCCCTTTTCTTGAAGGCATAGCTGAAATCATCGACGAACTTAACTCCCTCATAAGACTTACTCAAATGATGGATTTCGAGCACTTTATTTCCTTGTCGTCGGGTTTGAATCCTAAGTGTAAGGGAATCTTCCGATAAGTCTTTGGCTGCGACATCCATGAGTTTGTGCGCCGCATCGATCCGGAATTTGGCCTTGGTTCCTCGTGCTTTCGGCATGCGACGCAGCCAGTCTAGTTCCTTCACCAGCAGGTTTTTCGCCTTGGATACCTCAGAAGCTTCCTGAGCCTGCCGTTCAGATTTTTTTTCCAGGTAATAGGAATAGTTCCCGTTGTAGGTATAGGCAGTCTCGTTATCAATTTCAATTATTTCGTTTGTAACACCTTCCAGAAAGTAGCGGTCGTGCGTTACGAGAAGCAGGGACATGGTCTGGGCAGTGAGGTAATTCTCCAGCCATTCGATTGCCTGAATGTCAAGATGGTTGGTCGGTTCGTCCAGAATCAGAAAATCCGGTTTTCCAACCAGAGCTGCTGCCAGCGCCACACGTTTCTTTTGTCCACCAGAAAGTTCATCAGTATATAATCCCAGGTCATGAATGCCCAGTTTCCCCAGGATTTGCTTGATCTTCGATTCAAAATCCCAGGCAGATAGCATGTCCATCTGATGCAGCACCTCATGAAGTTTATCCTCATCCGGCGCTTCGGATTCGATCAGTTCTTCATACGCCGCTATGGTGGTAAGTACCTCGCTTTCCCTATTAAAAATATAATCACGTATGGTGAGGTGGCTGGAAAAATCCGGGTTTTGTGCGAGATAGCCAAGTTTTATACCCTTGCGGAATATCGTCTTTCCGGCATCAGGAGCCTCTGCGCCTGCTATGATTTTTAAAAGTGTGGATTTCCCACAGCCGTTTTTACCAACGAGCGCCACCTTTTGACCCTGGCTGATACCGAAAGTAATGGAAAGAAATAGCGGCTGCTCATTATAGCTTTTTGAAAGCTGCTCAACGGAAAGATAATTCATCGGATAGTTCTAATAGTTTTCGATCCATTCTGAGTAAGGAAATGGATGAAATGGAAATTGAAAATTGGAATGCAGTCAGGACTTCTGTTTTTCTTCTGGTGGGTCGGTTTTCTTTTCCTCAGAGTAAGCATCAATAAAACTCTTGAAGGCTGATTTAAAGCTTTTCGCAATGCGCTGGGTTTCATGCTCTATTTTTTCAAAAGTCTCCTTGTTCTCTTCACGGATATTCTTCAACTCCTCGTTGGTTTCGTCGCGTGCTTTCTTCAGTTCCTCCACCTTTTTATAGACGGCACGTTTTACACCGCCCTTGGATATTTCAGCTTCTTTCATGAAGTCATCGACACCCTTGGTAATGTCCTTGATGATCTTTTTTGATCGGGATTCTTTTTCATCCATAGCCATCATGTTGTTTGGCAAAGGTAGGCAGCAAGTACTACAATTTATCTGAAGGGCATTTAAAATTTCAGGCGTATATTTGCCAGGCAAATCAATTTGGATTGTTAATGACAACTTTTAACCGATCATTTATCAGAAAGCTGATGCTTCGCTTACTCATCATCATGGTAGTTTTTAGCATGGCTGCTTGTGCAAGTTCAAAACCGCAAAAGCGCAGTCAGCCCAAGCATGGTCCTATTCCGTGTCCTATGAAAGATTGCTGATATGTACATTTGCCACGTAAGTCGTTATACTATCGCTAACAATACTTATTTTTGCAATCCTGAAATGGTTTATGGGTGTGTCAGACTTACCTCTGATAGGTTGAAAGGAGTCACCCCTGGAAAATTTAAAATCAAACCACGGGTATTATGAAACAAATCATTATTGCCATTGATGGCAACTCAGGTTGTGGGAAAAGCTCAACCGCTAAGGTAATAGCGCGGGAATTGCAATATATTTATATAGACACCGGGGCCATGTACAGGGCAGTCACCTTGTTTTTTATTGAGCACGGCGTAGATCTGAAAAACGATAACGATGTAGAACTTGCTCTTCAGCAAATCGACATTTCTTTTCAATATAACCGGAATACCGGCCAGAATGAGACCTACCTAAACGGAATGAACGTAGAACACGACATCAGGCAGATGGAAGTGTCGAACCTCGTGAGTCCCGTGAGCGAAATTTCCAGGGTTCGACGAAAACTGGTAGATCAGCAACGCCGTCTTGGACAACAGAAAGGTGTGGTTATGGATGGGCGGGATATCGGAACGGTTGTCTTTCCGGAGGCAGAACTGAAAATATTTATGACTGCTTCGCTGGAAGTTCGCGCCGAGCGAAGGAAATTGGAAATGAAGGAAAAAGGTACGGAAGTGGATATCAGGGATGTGCTGGACAATCTTCGAAATCGCGACAGGATAGATTCATCACGGGCAGATAGTCCGCTCAAAAAAGCCGATGGCGCCACAGATATTGATACCAGCCATTTGACATTTAATGAACAGGTACAGAAAATTTTAGTATTGGCCAAAGGCATTATCGAGAATAATTGACCATGAAAATTACAATAGATCAGAATTCAGGATATTGCTTTGGAGTTGAATTCGCTATTCAGATGGCGGAAGATGAAATGCTCGGAGGCAATGAACTATATTGCCTTGGCGATATTGTACATAATGATATGGAGGTGAAAAGGCTCTATGAAAAAGGCCTTCGCATCATCGACCATGACCAGCTCAAAGAACTGCATGATTGTAAAGTATTAATTAGAGCTCACGGCGAGCCCCCCGAAACATATGCACTGGCATTGCAAAACAACATCGAACTGATCGACGCATCTTGCCCCGTAGTGCTAAAACTTCAAAATCGTGTGAAGACCTCTTTCGATAAAATGGAGGAGGACAAAGGCCAGGTGATTATTTATGGTAAGAAAGGCCACGCTGAAGTAATCGGACTCACCGGCCAAACCATGGGTCGAGCGATCATTGTCACGGAAGAATCTGATCTTGATAAAATTGATTATACTCGCCCGGCCGTTTTTTTTAGTCAGACCACAAAAAGTACGGAGGGTTTTTATAATATGAAATCCCTTATAGAAGGACGTTTTCGCGATAAGGGATTGCTTCAGGTAGATGAGTGTTTCGAAGCACATGACAGTATCTGTCGCCAGGTGGCAAACCGCGAACCTAGGATGAAGTCTTTTTCACAAGCTAATGACGTCATCATTTTTGTCAGTGGTAAAAAAAGTTCCAACGGCAAAGCGCTGTTCAGTGTATGCAAAGCGCATAATCCAAACAGTTATTTCATCGAGGACAGTACAGAATTGGAACCGGCCTGGTTTACTGATAAATCGACCGTAGGAATCTGTGGAGCTACATCTACACCAATGTGGCTTATGGAAGAGGTGGCTGGCAGTATTGCAAAAATGGTAGAAATGGCTCATGCTATCGTGTAAATTTTTAGGTTATAAATTATTTTTGAGTGAAACAAAAAATGGCGCAATTCAACCAAAAAGGAAAATTTAGTTATTTTTGCCAACTCAATTCATAGGGGATTAATACTACTTTTCAATGTCAAATACTATAAAGCTTAAGAAGGGGTTTGACATAAACCTCATTGGAAAAGCACAAAGACAAACCGGAGATTGTGACCAACCCGAAACTTTTGCTCTAAAGCCCGCAGATTTTCCAGGCATAGAACGACCAAAGGTCATGGTCAATGAAGGTGATGCGGTAAAAGCAGGTACACCTCTCATGTTTTGCAAGATGATGGAACAGGTGAAATACTGTTCACCTGTCAGCGGAGAAATCGTGGAAATAAAACGCGGCGACAAAAGGAAACTCCTGGAAATAAAAATTCTGGCCGAGAGGAAAGTCGAGTTTGAAACTTTCAAGAAATACGCAGCATCAGATCTGTCCAGGATAGATAAAAAGGAGGTCATAGAACAAATGCTTACCGCCGGTGTTTGGCCAAACATCATACAGCGACCGTATGGTGTGGTTGCCAATCCCGATGATACCCCAAAATCCATCTTTATTTCCACTTTCGATACCCATCCTTTGGCACCCGAAATAGCCTACACGCTGCAAGGAGACCAACAGTATTTTCAGTCGGGCATCGATGTACTTGGAAAACTGACTTCAGGAAAGGTACATGTTGGAGTTGATGGAAATGCAAAAGATCAGTTTTTTACTTTTGTAAAAAACGCTGAGATACATACAATAATAGGAATTCATCCGGCTGGCAATGTAGGTGTTCAAATTCATCACATTGATCCTATCGGAAAAGGCGACCTGGTCTGGACAGTGAGTCCTTATGGAGTAACCCAAATCGGTAAATTGTTCACCGAGGGTAGGTATGATGCATCAAAAGTGATTGCATTGACGGGAGAGGAAGTAAGCCAACCACAGTATTTCAAAACTTTTACTGGCGCCTGCGTAAACAAACTGGTAGAAAAATTTGTCAATAAAGGTGAAGTGAGAATTATTAGTGGCAATGTTCTCAGTGGAGAAAAAATAGGATCTACAGGTTATATGGGATTTTACCATAATCAAATCACCGCGATACGTGAAGGGCATTATAGTGAATTTCTCGGATGGTTCGATATATCCACAAAGAAACTCAGTGTTCATAAAGCCTTCGGTCTCCTTTCATTCCTTAATGGAAAAAACAAGGAATACTCAATCGATACCAGCACCAAAGGTGAAAAACGCGCCTTTGTGCAGACCGGAGCTTTCGAAAAAGTGATGCCAATGGATATTCTGCCAACGTATCTTTTCAAAGCCATTATGGCGGAGGATTATGATGATATGGAAGCCCTTGGCATATATGAAGTCATCGAAGAAGATGTGGCTTTGTGCGAGTTTGTTGATGTTTCAAAACACAACTTGCAGGCAGTATTGAGGGAAGGATTGAATTTAATGAAAAACAGCTAGGTTCGATGAAAGCCATAAAGAACATTTTTGATAAAACGAAACCACTTTTTGAAAAGGGCGGCAAGTACGAAAAGTTAATGCCAGTATTCGAAACGTTCGAAACCCTTTTCTTTGTTCCGGATCATGTCACTTCAAGCAAAGGTGTACAAATTCGCGATGCCATAGATCTGAAGCGCATGATGATGACCGTGATCCTTGCCATGGTGCCATGTCTTCTTTTTGGGATATGGAATGTGGGATATCAACATGGTATTAGCACCGGTCAGGATTTGACCTTCCTACAGCAGTTTGGCATCGGTTCATTAGTGGTACTGCCAATCATCATAGTGTCGTATGCTGCCGGACTTACTGTAGAATTTATATTTGGTATTAAAAACGGTCATTCGCTCAATGAGGGATTCCTCGTATCGGGGATGCTAATTCCGCTGGTTCTGCCACCTACGATTCCATTATGGCAGGTAGCTCTGGCAACGATCTTTGCCGTACTTATCGGCAAGGAAGTGTTTGGCGGTACTGGTATGAATATCCTGAACGTAGCGCTGACTGCCCGTGCATTTTTATATTTCGCCTATCCATCGCAAATCTCCGGAAACGTTTGGACATACATGGCGGATAAAACACCAGTGGACGGCTACACCGGAAGTACCGTATTGGCCATAGCCAATGAAGCTTCGGTGAACAAAACGGCAACTGTGGTGGAGGCGCTTGGTCATGCCAACACCGCCCTTGCGTCTGATTTTTACAGCTTTTCCAATATGTTTTTCGGATTCATACCCGGATCGATCGGCGAAACATCGACACTGATGTGCCTTATAGGCGCGGTTATACTCATACTTACTGGAATGGGAAGCTGGAAAATCATCGTTAGTGTTTTTGGAGGCGCCTATCTCACAGGGCTACTACTCAATGCACTTGCGGTAAACGCTTTCATGGGAATGCCCGCTGAATACCATCTGGTAATGGGTGGCCTGGCCTTCGGGGCGGTCTTTATGGCAACCGATCCGGTAACAGCAGCCCAAACAGAGCGGGGTAAATGGATATATGGAATTTTAATAGGTGTACTTACAGTGATCATCCGAGTATTTAATCCGGCATACCCCGAGGGAATAATGCTGGCTATCTTGTTGATGAACGTGTTTGCACCGCTCATTGATTTTTACATAGTGAAGGCAAATAAAAACAGGAGGCTACAACGTGCAACAGTCTAATACTTATATTATCGTTTTTTCCGCCATTCTCACCATTGTCTGTGGCGGACTGTTGGCATTGGCCAACCAGGGTCTGAAACCCAGGCAGGAAAAATCTGTAGAACTCGATACCAAAGCCAAAATTCTCGGCGCGGTGGTTGATCTGAAAGGAACGAAAGGGGATGCAATTATTGACCTATACAATGAATCCATTGAAGCCATCACAGTTAATTCAGAAGGTGAAATCATTGAAAAGGATGAAAAAGGCAATCCGATCATTGCAGAAAAGGTAGATGTAGCGAAAAATTACAAACTCGCTCCAAAAGAACGCTTGTTACCAGTCTTCAAGTACCATAAGGCAGGCGATAAAAATGCTGTTGAAGCATATGTGTTTCCGGTATACGGTAAAGGTCTCTGGGGTCCGATCTGGGGATTTATCGCTCTTGAAACTGATCTGAACACCATCAAAGGAGCGTCCTATGACCACAAGTCGGAAACTCCAGGTCTTGGCGCACGAATTACCGCTCCAGATGTTATTGATCGCTATAAGGGCAAGAAACTTTTTAATTCGAGTGATCAACTGGTTTCAGTCCTCATGCTTAAAGGTGAAAAGAATCCTGCAACTATGCTGGATGATCACCATATAGATGGTTTATCAGGTGCTACATTAACCGCAAGGGGAATGAACGCCATGATTGAAAGTTACTTCGAATATTATTCAGCGTACATCAACAAAAATAAAAGCAGTGCATCGACAACGATGGCTATTGCCCAATAATCGTAAAAGCAACGAAAAATGAGTACAGAAACACTGGAAAAACCTATCGAAAAGAAGCCTGCAGAACCGCTATTTTCCAAGAGGAGAAAAAAATACATTAATGATCCCTTAAGTAGCGATAATCCTATAACCATTCAGGTTCTAGGTATCTGCTCAGCACTTGCTGTCACCACGCAAATGCGCCCCACACTTATTATGGCCATTTCAGTTACCTTGGTTATTGTTTTTTCAAACCTGCTGATTTCATCTATAAGAAACCTGGTACCAAGTAGGGTGCGGATCATCGTACAGCTTGCTATTGTTGCGACCTTTGTTACTCTTGTCAGCGAGGTATTAAAAGCCTACCAATACGATATGTACAAACAACTGTCAGTATTTGTCGGACTAATCATAACTAACTGTATCGTAATGGGACGCCTGGAAGCTTTTGCCATGGGAAATAAGCCCTGGGATTCGGTACTCGACGGACTCGGTAGCGGTCTTGGGTATAGCTGGATAATTCTTGCAGTAGCTTTTTTCAGAGAACTACTCGGATCAGGAAATGTATTTGGATGGCCGGTATTTGATGCCATCGGGTTGTCTGGATTCCCAACTAATAGTTTGATGGTCACTCCCGTAGGCGCATTCTTCATATTGGGGATCATCATTTGGGTACAACGTACCAAATCAGGGTATATAGAACGCTAAACTTCAGCAGAAATGGAATTATTCAATTTAGGAATTAAGTCGATCTTCATAGACAATATGGTATTTGCTTACTTTTTGGGCATGTGCTCATTCTTGGCAGTATCTAAAAAAGTAAGCACCGCAGTTGGATTAGGCGCCGCGGTCATTTTCGTATTGACCATTACCATGCCGGTGAACTGGTTTCTTTCGAATTATGTGCTTAGCGAGGGAGCGCTCTCATGGGTAAGTGAAAGCTTTGCGACAATCGATCTTTCTTTTCTCAGTTTTATTATGTTTATCGCTGTAATCGCAGCCATTGTTCAGTTGGTGGAAATGTTGATCGAAAAATTATCCCCTTCCCTATATGGGTCCTTAGGAATTTTTCTGCCACTTATAGCGGTTAATTGTGCCATATTGGGTGGCGCCCTTTGGATGGACGAACGTGATTATGGACTTGCGGAATCTGTTGTATTCGCCGTTGGCTCTGGTATAGGTTGGATGTTAGCCATCGTAGCCCTTGCTGCTATTCGCGAAAAACTGAAATATTCCCATGTCCCAGACGGATTGAAAGGCCTAGGCATTACCATGTTTCTTACAGGACTCATGGGTATTGCCTTTATGTCCTTTATGGGCATCCAACTCTGAAGAAAATTCATAAAAATACCAGGGCTGGTTCGGAAACGAGCCAGCCTTTTTTATTTCCAGAAAAACCCCCGAATCCTGAAAAATCTCAATACTTCATTGATGGCTGTCAGACTGCCAAAGACTATTTTCTTCATGACTTTACGACCTGGACTATCATTTAATGTGAATCGGTCGAAAGTCATCGTTCCGGTCTTTTCGTGGTAGGGCTTTTCGCGTTTTTTCTTTTCAATGACCAGTATGCTGTCGTAATAGTGAATGGAATCCACTGATCTGGTGAATTCATTGACTTGTAGTGATCGCTGTTCTGAATGCCAGGCGTTCAGCCAGTCGATGAATTTCTTACTATATTCAATAAATGTCCCCTGCCTTTGGTATCCTCCGCCATACCTGATCCAATAAGATGAATGTATGTCTTCGCAAAGGTAAACACCGTGATCTTTCACATGGTCAAAAAGCTCTTCAAAGGTCACCATCTGCTGTGTCATGGTGTGACCGCCATCGTCGATGAGTATGTCGACCTGGGGAATTTGGCGCTTTACATCACGTAGGAATTTTCGATCTGACTGTGAACCGATAAAGATTTTGATGTTTTCCTCTTCGAGTTCCTTGCATTTGGGATGAATGTCGATGCCGTAAATCATGGCTTTTGGGCCAAAATAGTCGCGCCACATCTGGAGGCTGCCACCCATCGATACGCCAATTTCTAGGATCACAATTTCCTTATCCCGGAAGCGTTGGAAGTGCCTGTCGTAAATATCGAAATAATGCACCCATTTGTGGATGAGCCGCTTGTCGTTGTGGCGGAAGTATTTTTCCAGGTCATTCATTTTCTAGAATATATTTTTTTAATCGGGGGCTTCATCGTTCAGGTGGTTTGAAACGAATTGTCACCTTTACATCCCGCGCGACTCTCGAGCCATTTTCTTCAGCGGGTTCCCATCGGGGCCCTTCCTGAAGCAGCCGCAATGCCTCCTTGTCAAAATCATCACCTAAGCTACGGATAACCCGGATATTGATCATATTACCGGTTGCAGTGACTGTAAACTGGATTTTAACTGTACCTTTTACCTGTTCTGCAAGACCTGATTCCGGATACAGGATATTTTGTTTTATGTAGTTGCTGAATTGTTTCTGGCCGCCAATTGGTCCAGGTGGGGTAAATGAATAAGGCGGTGTTTCATCTTTTGAAGTGCTATAACCGCTAACCACAATCTCGCTCAGGGCTGTCACGTCTGAGTTGAGTATTACATCCACATGAGATGCACCCGATACTTCGATCTCTTCGGAAACATATCCAACAGAATTGAATACCAGCGTCGTATTATCAGCAGCACTCACCGGAATTTCATAATATCCATCAACATCCGTTACCGTACCATTGGATGTGCCTTTTATAATAACATTAACACCCGGTACAGGACTATCATCCTCTGCAGAAATTACTTTTCCTCTGATTATTCCCTCTGAGGTAACATTAGCTACTGCCCCTGCAATTTCTCGTTGTTTAGCGGAGTCGGCTTTTCTTTTTTGTGAGGGTAATGCATCTTCCTTTTTCATTTCAGTTAGTAGATCGGGTGAAGCTGCTACTGCTGGTATTTCTGCCATTTTCTCTTCGGTAGCTTCATTATTAGCTATTTTGGTTTCAGCTTCAGATGGAGCGGCAATATCCAAAAGCGGGTCAACTTCATTGTATTCTTCAGTCAAGATATCCTCTGTGGTGATTTCTGATTCAGGAGCAGTCCTTGCGCCCGTTGGTTTTTTTTCCTGGAGTGGTTGCTGGTATGCTATCACCTGATCAGGCTTTTCGATTAAAATAGAATCTGACTTTGATTTTAAAACAGCCATAGTGTCTGACTTTTCTGAAGGGGCTGGTTTCTCCTGCGCTAACTCCGTTGGTGCGCCCTTATCGATGAAGAAGTAAATAATAAAAGAGAAAATTCCCAGCAACACCAAACCAGCGGCAATTCTCCAGAAAAGAGGCTGTTCCTTTTTTTGTGTTCGTTGTGCCAGTTGGTCCTTAAGCAATTTTAAATCTTCAACAATGTGTTCAGAATCCATGGATTCCATGCCGTCTAATGCTTCCTGGGCAAACGGGTCATCAAGCATAGCTCTTTCAAAAGCATGCTTTTCGGCAGGCGTCATGTTGCCGGAGAGATACCTCTGGTAAGCTTTCGCATTGATCCTGTTTTTTTTATCCTCAACCATGATTTTCGAGGCAGATTTTCAGATTTCGTTTACCATTCTGGATATGGCTTTTTACCATACTCAATTCCATTTCCAGCGATTCAGCTATTTCCTGGTAACATTTTTCTTCTAGGTAGAACAATTTAACACATTCCTTTTGCGATGCCTTCAATTGCTCCATGCAATTTTTCAGGGCAGCCAGTGTAGCTTCCTGTGTTACATCATTAGGATGCAGCGCGATATCCGATTCCATAAAAATATCAGTGTTTTCCAACACCTTTTCTTTATGGAGATTATGTGATTTTTCAGCCCGGAGAGTCATCAGGCAATGATTTTTTACCAACACATATAGCCATGGGCGAAAATTCTCTACATCCCGACGGAGCAATTCAGTAACAAGTTTCTCAAATACCTGCATGGTAGCATCTCTGGCTGCTTCACGGTCTTTCAGGTATTTCACGCATACGCCATAAACAAGATGCATATATGGTTCATAGAGCTTGCCTAAAAACTCCAGGTCGCCGGTCGCTTTGTACTTTTCAATAAGCCAGCCATCAGAATGAACGGGGACTTCTTTCTTTAATTTAAAAAGCATGGGGCCGCAATTTTGGCTTCATAATGCATCGAAAAGCTGAAAAGTAAAAATCCACAAAATTTTTTATGGAAACCAAGACGATCCTGCATCATGATGATAAAAACGTTCACTTTTAATTCTAAACTCATGAAAAAGATCGCATTCATTCTAATTGTTTTTATGCTCCAGGCCAGCACGTTTGCTGAAGTTCAGGAGATTACCATCACAGGTACAGTGACAAACAGCGATGACGGTTCACCGTTACCAGGGGTCAACGTTGTCGAAAAGGGAACAAGTAAAGGCATTATAACCGATATTAATGGCAAATACACCATATCGGTTCGCGGTCAATCTTCCATCCTGGTGTTTTCATACATTGGATTTCTAAAAGAAGAAATTGCGGTGGGGAATAAGCGAAAGGTTGATGTGGCGATGCAACCCGATATAAGGTCACTCCAGGAAGTTGTAGTAACCGGATATGGAAGGGCGAAGGCGTGGCCATCAAAGTCCAAACGCGAAGAAAAAATAGCGTATGATATGTCCTCGGCTCCGGCAATGGAATATGAAGCGGACTATATAGTTACTGAATTCAATACAGAAGGCTACTCGGCTATTCATGAAAACGGGTTCCTGAAAAGCACTCAAAATCCATTGTCTACCTTTTCGATCGATGTGGATGTTGCTTCCTATGCCAACCTCCGCCGTTTTCTGAACAACGGTCAGCGCCCACCCATCGATGCAGTGCGTATTGAGGAAATGGTGAATTATTTCAATTACGATTACCCACAACCAAAAGGGGAAGATCCTTTCTCAGTCATCACAGAAATCGCTTCCTGTCCATGGAATGAAGACCATAAACTGGTTCATATTGGCCTGCAAGGCCTGAAGGTTCCTACCGATAACCTGCCGGCATCAAATCTTGTATTCCTTATCGACGTGTCAGGCTCTATGCAGGATGTTAACAAACTGCCGCTGCTGAAATCCGCTTTTAAAATGCTCGTGGAGGAGCTACGTCCTCAGGACCACGTGGCGATAGTGGTTTATGCAGGTGCAGCCGGACTGGTCCTTCCCTCAACTTCAGGTAGAA
>JBGSYX010000558.1:0-5443 GCA_041750735.1 Cyclobacteriaceae bacterium | reverse complement strand
TGGACAAACTCGATATAAAATCGCTGACGATGGCATTGAAGAATACCACATCAGAAATCAGGGAACAGCCAAAACCGATGCCAATAGAGGAAAAAGCAGTTAACAAGAAAGAACCTTCCCTGATGGATATCATTAAAGAGACGAATGACAGAAAAGAATTCAATACCGAAGCGTGCGTGTACCTCGATACGGAGGTTCATGAGGTCTTAAGTCAACTGAAGACGCGAACCGGTTTGAGGATTGGGAACCTGATGTCCAAATTGGCCGAAGAATTCATACAAGAATACCGGGATGAAATCATAAGGGCGTTAAAGCCAAAGTCAAACCGTTATACGAACAGGACATAATCATCACGTCCAAAGATACAGGGCTTGACTTTTAGCAATACAGGGATTATATTTCAATTTATAGCCTTGATAATCAGTGATATATAAACAAAATCAACTAAATGGTAACAAATAAAATTGGAAGGAGGAAAAAGGGAAGTCACATTTCAACCAGGGCAGGAAACAAGGAATAAATAATTGAACAAAAATGAATATAATCCTCTCCCTCAACTTGCTCATGGCGGTATTGATTTTCCTCCAGATGTTTTTCACGGTGCTGCTGATCGCTATAACTGCTGGTAAGAAACCAACTGCCAGACTTAATACTGGAAACAATGAAAAGCCAGCTGAAATCCAGACTCCTGAGCAGTTGGTAATTAATAGCAAGAAATACGCCCTATCAACCCGCGAGGTAGAAATCCTCCTGTTGCTCCGGGAAGGGCTTCCCTACAAACTGATTGGCGACAAACTGCATATCTCCCAGCGCACCGTTTCCTCCCATGTCGCCAATATGTTTGAAAAGGTAGGTGTCACCAATAAGATGGAGTTGGTGAATAAAATGCTTTTTGCTGTGTGACATATAACTATTGCCAACAATGTAGAGTTGATCGATTCACCATATCGAGCAATCCAATTTAAAAATTGCTTGTTGATAATGACCAGAAGAAATCGCTTTTAATAATCTTTTTGCTATATCTGTAATACTGCTTTTAACTGTTTCATTTCCCGGCTGACCTTCTCCTGAACTACCTTGGCGTATATCTGTGTTGTCTTTAGATTTTTATGCCCGAGCATGGAGCCAACCGTTTCCATGGAAACACCATTACTCAGCGTTATTGTCGTAGCAAAGGTATGTCTTGCCATGTGAAAGGTTATGTTTTTATTGATACCACACACATCACCAATTTCCTTCAAATAGGCGTTCATTTTCTGATTAGAAACGACCGGCAATAAATTGCCCTTAATGGCATTTGTCGGATTATTTTGGTATTTATTGAGAATTGATGCAGCTTCTGGAAGTAACGGAATATGGGATTGAATGCCGGTTTTCTTTCGGTTCACCATTACCCACATTTCTCCATCAAGTCCCTTTTTTATTTCTTTACCGGTCAGCTTTTCAACATCAGCATAAGCTAACCCTGTATAGCAACAAAAGATAAATATGTCCTTTACATGATCCAACCGATCAATTTCAAAGTTTTTATCCCGTAACTTTTGAACTTCCTCTTTTGTAAGATACTCCTTGTTTACATCGTTCAGGGCAAGTTTATACCGTATAAATGGATCTCGGTTTATCCATTCATTTTTTAAAGCGAGCAACACGATCTTCTTAAAATTCCTAAGATATTTTACGGAGGTATTATGACCTATTGACTTTTCGGCTCGAAGATAAACATCAAAATCGGCCATAAAGGAATAATTCAGGTCTTCAACATAAATGTCGTTTTTCTTATGAATCATGGATAAATAACCTTTCAGGTGTTTGAGTGTCGTTTCATACCTCTCTAAAGTACCTTCGGAATACCCGTTATCTATTTGAGATTTCATCTGTTTGTTATGAGTCTCAAATAAATCTATAAGCGAATGTTTTCTGGTTTCCTTTCCAAGAAACCTATTTTTAATTTCCTGTGCAGATATCGACTGACCCTTATCGGCCATATCTTCAAAAATGCGCGTCAACCTGACATTTATTTTATCCAGGTAACAATTGAGTGTTTTGGCTTCTTCGGTGTTCCCTTTGACCCTTCCCCAAACTGGCTCCCAGTTTTCTGGAGCTATTGTCTTACCCGTAGATAATTCGGCTCTTTTCCCGTTTACTGTGATTCGTACAAAAATCGGCATTTTAAGGGTCGTTTTACGCTGTTTACTTTTATTTAGCCAAAACAAGACAGAAAAGGTCGCTCCCATAGTCAAATTGTATTAAAATGAAACAAATAAAATTTCATAAAAACGGCCTATACGGCTCAGATTCGCCTATTCGGTTACCATTTTTCATTTTTATATATGGTAACCGAATAGGTAACCGAATATAGCTAAAAAATGGCTAAAAATAGCAAGGTCTAAAAAGCAAAAACCCCTTAAAAATGAATTTTAAGGGGTTTTGTTACTATTTGATTGCTTAAAAGCAGAGGGTGAGGGATTCGAACCCCCGGTACCTTGCGGTACAACGGTTTTCAAGACCGCCGCGATCGACCACTCCGCCAACCCTCTAATTTACTTAGTCAATAAACAGCTAATTATTTTAGCCGCTGTAATTGGGAGTGCAAATTTAGAATTATTAATATTTTACTCAAATGAAAAGAAATAATTATTCCCTTGATTCCTGTATATCTTGTGCAGCCGCCTGATCGATGCTGGCATTTATCTCATAACCAATGAGCAGAATGATGGATATGAGATATATCCAGATCATTAGGGCGATCATTGCGCCAATGGAACCGTAAATTTTATTGTATGTACCAAAATTTGAAATGTAGTAGGAGAAGAAATATGAAACGAGTATGGTGAGAAGTGTAGCAACGACGCCCCCTATTGAAATGAATTTCCATTTGTTGTGAAGTGCCGGTGCGAAATAGTATATGCAGGCAATGACGAATAGAAATAACAGAAATAGGATGACCAGCTTAAGGACTATTAATAGGTAGTAAATAAAGTTTTCCTGAATAAAGCCATTATCTACCATAAATTGGATGATTGTATTACCTACTGTAAAGAGCAAAATTGCGACAAAAAGTGAAATCGCCAGTATGAAAGTGAGCAGCATAGCCAAAAGCCTGGAATACCAATAACTTCTTCGATCAATAGTGCGATAGATTCTATTGAACGTAGCTGCTAACTCAAGCATCCCGTTGGTTGAGAGGATGAGAGAAAACACGACTGAAAAAGAAAGAAGGTCGCCTCTTGGCTTATTAAGGACGTCCACGATCGTTTGATTTACCTGCTCTAATAGGGCAAATTCCTTCAGCAATTCCCTGATTTCAACCTCCAGATTGGGAATTGGAAAATAAGGGAGGAGTGTAAAAAGAAATATGATTGCTGGAAAAACAGCCAATGTAAAATTAAATGCAACACTGGAAGCCTTGTGTGGTATGTCGTCTTTGAAAATATTTCGGACTAAGTTTTCAAGAATTCGGTAAATGGAAACCTTCTTCTTTCGAAGATGGATACTATCGAGCCGACGGACTATTCTTTTGTAAGTGGCAGTATCTAACAGAAAATTGAGAAGGCTATTCTTTGCCATTGAAAATTGGTTTTAACAACGACAAAATTGAATCTGGTGCATCACAAGCTTTGCCATTTTTCATATCTACAAATGCCAGCACAGTTTCGCCGACATTTATAAGTTTATTTTGCTCATTAAAAATCTCATACTCAAATGTCATCCTGTTTACCGGTAAATCAATAAGCTTTACTTTTACAGTCAATAAATCATCGTACCTGGCAGGTCTGATGAATTTTGACTTGTTTTCCAGAACGGGCATCATTACACCTTGGGCTTCAAGAGATTTATAACTGAATCCCAGACTTCTCAGAAATTCAACCCTGGCAACTTCATAATACGTGGCATAGTTGCCATAGTAAACATACCCCATTTGGTCGGTTTCAGCATACCTCACTCTAATATTTGTTTCGAAACTTATCATCTCTATCGATATAAATTAGCCCTGTTCAACGCCTGCTGGTATCTTGCGGCATTTCTGTTGTGTTCGCTGAGAGAAGAGGAAAAATTGTGATATCCCGAAAAATCTTCTTTGGCGCACATGTATATAAAATTGTGCTTGGCAAAGTTGAGCACTGCATCTATCGCCGTTATATCCGGATAATTCACCGGTCCCGGAGGCAGACCGGCATACTTGTAGGTATTGTAAGGGGATTCCACCTCTTTATGGATATTGAGCACTCTTTTTATGCTAAAATCTCCAACGGCATAAATCAAAGTTGGGTCGGCTTGCAAGGGCATTTGCATTTTTAGCCGGTTTAGATATAATCCAGCTACCACGGGCAATTCATCTCTTTCCGATGTTTCTGCCTGGACAATTGAAGCAAGAATACTTACATCGATAGGACTCAGCCCAATTTGCGCCGCTTTAGCTTGGCGATTTTCATCCCAAAATTCATTATATTCTTTATTAAACCTTTCCAGCAATTTCTGACCAGAAATATTCCAGTATACCTCGTATGTATTTGGAATGAGCATGCATCGGAAAGACTCCAGATTGAAACCGTAGGATTTTGCAGATTCTTCGGAAAGGAGCAGGTTTAGGAAGTCCTGGGGATTCAACTCAATATTCGCTGTGATTTTTTCTGCGGCATCTTCCGGAAAGCGTGCGTTGGTAAACGTGATACGAACTGGCGTCTGGTCACCTGCGCGCAGCTTTCTGATCACAGTGATATTGTTTGAATTGGATTCCAGGAGGTATTTGCCGGGCTTCACGAGTTGATGATAGTCCATGAATTTTGAAAGCATTCCGAAGGATATTGGGTCGTTGACGATTTTATCCTCATATACTATTCGCTGAACATCCTCAAATGTGGAACCGGTGGGGATAAACAAGTAGCGATTCTCCTGTTCCACCAAAAAATTGGCCGTGAAAATTACCTGGTAAAAGTAAAAACTGAATGATGAGAGCAAAATGGTGGAAATCACCAACGCCGCCACGAATATTTTTCTCTTGTCCATATGCGGGGTAAAAATAACATTTTCTCCATCCAACGCGCCTCCCTTTTTCTTCAATTATTCTGTGGCATGTCGTGATTTTGAAGAATTAGCTTTAATTTTACTGCAATACCCTTTTTCAAAATGAACGGCACATGTTTATTTTTTAAGCTTTACGAGAAGAATCCTGAGCAAGGAAAGATTGATAAAATTGTGGAAATTCTCCAGAATGATGGTGTAATAATCTATCCTACCGATACTGTTTATGGAATGGGATGCAGCATAGGAAGCAGAAAAGCGATTGAGCGCATCGCCCGACTGAAAGGGATATCGCCGGGCAAGGAACGTTTCTCGCTTTTATTCGAAAATCTCAGTCAGATTTCGGAATATGCCCGAAATATCCAGACACCGGTTTTCAAGATGATGATGAAAGCGCTACCCGGTCCTTTTACTTTCATAC
>JBGSYX010000557.1:0-2614 GCA_041750735.1 Cyclobacteriaceae bacterium | reverse complement strand
GCTCTTTCCGGGCAAACTTCTGAAAAAGAATTGAATTGCACTCTGTCTGAAAATTTTCAATCAACACTTGATGACTTTCAGAAGCAATATTGGTTCCCTGGTGCTACAGCGGCCTATGTGTTGCCTGATGGCACAGTCGGTAGTGCTGCAACAGGGCTGGCCGATATTGAGCAAAGCAAACCGATGACAATTGATTCTCGAATGCTGTCTGCCAGTATTGGAAAGACCTTTGTGGGAGCTACAGTAATAGCACTTTCAACCGAGGGTGTCCTCGACCTTGATGAGCCGATATCACGCTGGTTAGGCGATAGAAATTGGTTTCATCGTTTACCAAACCATAATGAGATTACTTTACGTCACCTCTTAACACACAGTTCTGGCCTACCAGACCATGTGCACATGGAAAGTTTTGCCAATGCTGTTTCTGTTAAATGGCATTGTGAAGTCAATCCATTTTCGCCTGAAGATCTAATTGATTTTGTTTTGGATCTTCCACCACTTTTTGAAGTTGGGAAGGGGTGGGGCTATTCAGATACAGGGTACATTCTGCTTGGGCTTGTAATTGAAGAAGCTACTGGAAGAAGTCTTTGGGATGAGATCACAGACAGATTTCTGACCCCACATAGTCTTACCCTTACAACTCCTTCAGACCGATGTTCGCTTCCGGGGCTCGCTGCTGGGTATATGGATGCAAACAATTCATTTGGGTTGCCAAAAAAAACAACCAATGCAGATGGCACAATGGCGTGGAATCCTGGTTTCGAGTGGGCTGGTGGAGGACTTGTCAGCAATTCTCGTGATATTGCTCTCTGGGGTTGGTTGCTTTATAGTGGACGTGCAATGTCTTGCCCATATATGGATATTCTTCTTAATTCGATTCCAATCAGCAAAGAATCTGACGATATTCAATACGGTGCAGGGGTTGCAATTTATCGTTCAGGTGCATTTGGTAAGGTTTATGGTCATGGCGGCTGGATACCTGGGTACAGCTCAAGCCTTCGTTACTACCCTGTCTATGGAATATCTATTGCTTTTCAGATTAACACGGATATCGGAATAGTGGATAACTCAACACCGTTAATACGTGAAATGGAAATAAGTCTGGCAAAGATTGTCATATCTGGAAGTAGTGGGATAAATATTATGAAATGAAAAATAGTTACAATAAATATGTTTTACTAATACTAACTTTAGCTAAGGCCGATTTGTTTTGGAAAGAAAGCTTTATAAAGCTAAAACCAGAAAAGGACATGGCTGAATTAACAACCAGATAGTTTAACTCAGTTAACCCCATTTCGAGAATAGCATGTATGGAGTTTAAAACAATTCCGTTTACCGGTCGGGATATTTATCGTAAAGGACAGGGCAAGATGAAAGGTAAACTATTAAATCTCATTCCAATTTTAAACAGATAAGGAAAAGAAGTTTCACAGTCCTCTTTAATCACCATTTTTTTGTGAATTTCTCTTAATTCCCGGCTATATACTTCAGGATTATGTAAAATGGGAATCAGTAGATGAAAAAAATGTCAAAGCAACACTTTCTGATAAAGCGTTTGTAGTTTCGGGCATCTTCTATTTTGATAATGAAGGGCTTTTTTCAAGGTTTGAAACGGAGGACTGATACTATATGGATGAAAAGAGGAAATATATAAAGACCAGGTTTTCTGCTATAATTGACTCTTACCAAACCAAGGACAGCAGACTTATTCTTAAAAGTATGCATTATTTGGCACTTGAGAAATGGAGATTATGAGTATTCCAAAGGAATAATTAAAGAAATAGTTATTAATTTAGCAGAAAGACGCTTTGACAAACAAGAATGGCCAGCTGTAAATCGATTAGACCGCCCAGCCAGTAAAATAATGAACCCCGGGAAATCGGTAGGAGCGAAGGGGCTAACATGTTAAGTTACAAAATTATTCACAACCTGAAAGGGAATGACGAACTATTACGAAACAAAATCACAGCCAATAACCTGATTTATTTCCACACTGGAAGTTGGTACATCAGCAGGTAAAACCTACATTTGTGATATAAAATGAAGAGCCGTATGAACTTTTCTCATGACCGGATGGAATAATCGAGAGGTTCACTGCCTGTTCCGATTTTTTATCGGGATACGGTTCTGTGAGAATGCAGGGGTGAACGGCGAAGCCCTCATGTAGCGGAGCGAAATAGACTCCCTTGCCTGACTCGACTGTGTCTAAGCTGAAAAACCGAAACAATGGAACTGTATGATTGAATCAATTAAACCAACTGGTATTTTAAGCAAATACATAAAAAACTTTTTCATTGTTGAGACTGACAATTCAGTTGACTATTTGCCTAAAGAAAGAGTTTACCCCTGCGGATATGCAACAATGGATTTTCATTATGGTTCTCCATCAAAATTCCAGAAAAAGAATTCAAGCAAATACATTGAGCCAAATTTGGTTATATGCGGTCAACAAACCAATTATTATGATTTATCATTATCCGGAAAGACAGGTATGATTCTTATTGTATTCAGACCACATGGCGTAAAATCTTTTTTCAATTTCCCAATTACTGAATTATTAAATGAAAACCTTTCGCTTCAGGATTTGGCTAATAATGAAGCTGATGAATTAGAG
>JBGSYX010000556.1:0-3378 GCA_041750735.1 Cyclobacteriaceae bacterium | reverse complement strand
GGTAATAAGACAGCTACTGGCTACAGACACAATTACAAAAATGCAGAACGAAGGGACTGATCAGGACTAGCAGCATAATCGTACAGCGCTCATATGATCCTCATTATCACAAACAAGCGGGATTACACGGCAGATTACTTGATTTTAGAACTCCAAAAACGAAAAGCCGAATACGTCCGTTTAAACACTGAAGACTTTCCACAGAATGTAAAGATAGCATGGGGTATAGACGAGGCAGGTATAGAGGGATATATATCATTTCTGAAGCGGCGAGTAAACCTTAAAGATATCCAAAGCGTTTGGTATAGACGCCCTGTTCCTGCAATACCCGATACGAGATTTCAGGATCCCACTGTTCAGGAATTTATTGTTGCCGAGAGTCAATCTACACTTGAAGGGTTATGGAGATGCCTCGATTGTTTTTGGGTGAGCCGTCCGGATAATTTGATTAGAGCGGAATATAAGCTTTATCAACTGAAAATTGCTCGAGAACTCGGTTTTCAAATCCCACCAACTATTGTAACCAATGACAAAGATCCTGCTCAAGATTTTTTTGCTTCATGTAACAATCAAGTTGTATATAAGCCCTTGCGTAGAGGCCGAATCATTCGCGGAGATCGTGTTAGTTTGATTTATTCAAACCCAGTTATGCCGGAAGAGGCATCAAGCCTAGATAACTTGGTTTATGCGCCTTCTCTTTTTCAAAAGTACGTTCCCAAACATGTTGAAATTAGAGTTACCGTGATAGGAAGAGAGATTTTTGCAGTAGAATTACACTCCCAAGAAAATGCTGATTCGCGGCATGATTGGCGTCGCGGTGATACAACCCTTCTCCGACATGAGGTTCACCATCTACCAATCGAGATTAAGTCGAAATGCATCAATTTGATTGAGAAACTTTGTCTCGAATTCGGAGCAATTGATTTGATATTAACTCCATACAATGAGTACGTTTTCTTGGAGATAAATCCGAACGGGCAATGGGCTTGGATCCAGCAAACAATACACGAAATTCCGTTACGAGAAACACTTGCAGAACTTCTCATCAATGGTGGTAATGTCAATGATTCATAAATTGAAATCCCAATATCGAGATCTACTCGAGCGAATGGGATTAGATTGGTTTGTCCTACTTGCTGGAAAACCGGCATTTTTTGAGAGACCAGATCCATATCCGAATAGTCTAAAAGAAATTCGTGAGAAATTTGGGAATCTTACTGATATAAAAAAGCTCGATGACGCGATAGACTTTTGCACCAATTTGTTAGAACGCGAAGATAAACGCTCAGAAAAAATTGAGTCGAAAGCCTTTACGTTGATTGGAATCACGGGAATTGCCTCTGGGTTTATCATTGGATTTGCGAGCCTATTGCTCGACCAGGCTAAGATAACATCGGATCTTGTTCTGATATTAGCCTCAATACTTTATGTACTGGTGGTAATATCTCTCATGTGGGCAATTTTTCTCTCCATAAAAGTTGTGACAGTCGGTGATTATATATTTACTTATCCGAGCGCCAATGATATATTCGATCTTTCACAATCCACCCTTCTGTCTGTCAAAAATGAGCGAGTCGTATCTCTCTTTTATTCGTTTGTTCAAAACCGTAGAGCAATTGATAGAAAGGCAACTTATTTAAACGGGTCCCAACTCTGGTTTAGAAACTCTATATCATTATTGCTAATAATAACGCTGTTGCTAGCAATCTATACTCCTTATAAGGCATTCACATCAAAAACTAGTGCCATCATAACAAATATTACACCAACTATCACTTTGCAACCGACAAAAGTAAAACCAAGTCCCACACCTACATCGCCCCAAAAACCGACTTCAAGCCCGACGAGACAACAACCTGTTGAAACTCCAACTGTATCAGCAACTGCCCAACTTATAATTTCAGAAACAATCATCCCGTAATACTATATAACATCGATACCCACTACATCTTTTTAATAGTATGAATGGGATGGCATATATTCATTATTTCTTTTATCAATTAAGACTGCGATTAAACAGCATTCCATCCTTTGTCGTTATTCTCGGGGAATTTGGTACGATATTATCACTCACATCCTAACCCATCCCCATCCCGATCAAGGTCAAATGGATCCGGTGGAAGAACAACGATTGGGCCATGCACATAATTCGGTCCATTGCCGGATCCACCAGCACAATCATAGTCGCTAGCATTCGGGTCAAGGCAGACAGAAGGATAAGATGGATGACAATTACCTCCAGAGGGAGGAGGTAATACAGCAGGTTGAGTCGGTCGGGGAGTTAAGGTTGGTTTCCAAAACCCCGCTTTACTTTCGCGAGCAGATTTTTGAGCACTTAAAAATAGATCCGAGCAAGCAATATCGGGGGGATATGTTGAGGAATAAGCAAATCCCTCCTTCACAAGCTCATAATTCACGAAAATGTTACCAACTAGAACATATCGCAGAAGACGATCAAACTGATCCGTCTCGGAGACGTCTTTAACAAGGATTACATTTTTCCCTAGGACAAGCTCTTTATTTTTATTGGTGGCCTGGCTTCCAAAATAATCGTTTTGTCCGCTGGTTGTTTCGGGGGTATCGATACCTATATAGCGAACACGGTATGTTTCGCCGAGTATACTGACGTCCATCGTATCCCCATCTATTACTCGTGTTACACGGCCGATAGAGCGGTTAGTATTACTTGGAATGCAGGCGGCTCCAACATTTGCGGGCAGAGTTATAGTCGGAGAAGGTGTAATCGTTGAAGTAGAAGTGTTGGTTGGGGTTGGTGTTATTGTAGGTGTAAGGGTTTGTGTCGGAGTTAGCGTAATCGTTGGCGTTTGGGTTATCGTCGGTGTGTGAGTCACCGTAGGTATTGGTGTTGATGTGGGTGTAAATGTGTTTCTGGGGGTAACAGACGCTGTAGGGGTATAAGTTAACGTTGGTATTGAATCAACGATAATTCCAGCAACTGATCCTAAGGCAGAAATACTCTGGCCGATGGCTCCGCCCAATAGCGCTAATGGGATTAGTAATATTAATACCTTTTGACTTAGAGATTTGGTACCAGAAATTGCCAATAGATCTAGTAAATAACGCAGCAAAGTGATCTGCGAAAACTGGCTCAGCTCGCTTGTGAGATGACGAAGTTGGCTAATGTTATTTGTTAGGTCTTTTCGAGTAGATTTCTCGTCACCGTCGTTTTGCTCGTGTTTTCTTACCTCTTCTTGCTTTATGCTTGCTAAATCGCTATCTAAAGATTCTTTCAACAGTTTTTTGTTTTGCTCGATTTGCTGAATTTGTTCTTCGTACTTTTTACGAATAACTGCTTCCAATTCAGTAGATATATTCTTCGGCTTAGTGGATTCCAATGCTCTGACAACAGAGTTCCGC
>JBGSYX010000555.1:0-3146 GCA_041750735.1 Cyclobacteriaceae bacterium | reverse complement strand
ATGTGGTATTTCAACGATTATGAAGCAACGGAACACATGGGTTTGGCACTTCTTTTTGAAGCATTGTTCTTCCTGACCTTTTACGTCACTTTTATTGCTTACAAACTACAAAAAAACGAAACTTTTCAGAAGGCCGACATTCTGCTGCTCCTCATCAATTCTTTTGTATTTTATGGATTTGGCTATGATATTCTGAATAATCATGAGCAAGGCGAGGAATTCCTTGGGCTTTTTACACTTGCTAATGCGGCGTTTCATTTTGTGGTGAGTGTCATCGTGTTCCGACAGAAGATGTCTGATAAGTCGCTCTTCTATTATGTTGCCGGACTTGTGCTTGTATTCGTGACGCTGACTATCCCGGTTCAACTGGACGGAAAGTGGGTAACACTCATGTGGGCCGGTGAAGCGGTGTTGTTGTTCTGGATTGGGAGAACAAAAGAACTGGATTTTTATGAGAAGTTATCTTATCCATTGATGCTGCTGACCTTTATCAGCCTGGTGCAGGATTGGTCTGAAGTATATAGCGAGTACAGTTATTTTGCCGATGATCAGGCAATTAAGTTTATTCCTGTTTTCAACGTTCACTTTCTGGAGTCGTTCCTGGTCATTGCTGCATTCGGTTTTATCATCTTGTTCAATCAGCGCCATAGACTTAAAAAGCCAATTCTGAGCGAAAGACTTTCGAACCTCGTCCGAATTATAGTTCCTGTAATGTTCATTATCATTCTGTATAACAGTATCCGGCTGGAGATTTCCAATTATTGGGATCAACTTTACTATAGTTCAGCCATAGAGGTGGATTCGGGACAGGGTTACATCAACAGGATTGGAAACCAGGATTTAATAGATTTTGAATCCATCTGGATTATCAATTACACATTGCTGTTTCTATCGATGGGATTGATTCTGATTATGAAAAAATTGAATAACCCAATCGTCGGGACGATCAACCTCGTCCTAAACGGGTTGATGGTATTCTTCTTTTTATCCGGAGGATTGTCGGTATTAAGCGATCTCAGAGACAGCTATATTTCCGGCGCTACTGACGAGAATTTCCATCATGGATTTTTCAACCTGGTAATTCGGTATATTTCTCTGATATTCGTTATCGTCAATTTGGCAGTCAGTTATTTATATATCAGAAAGGCGTCATTTGAAAAGGACATAAGAATATTGTTCAGCGCTTTTTTTCATATCGCTATTGTGTGGATTCTCAGCAGTGAGTTGATCAACTGGCTCGAAATAGCGGGATCGGAGCAAACCTACAAATTGGGACTGAGCATACTTTGGGGCTTTTATTCACTGGCGCTCATTGGTTTTGGAATATGGAAAAACATCCAGCATTTGCGCATCATGGCGATCATACTTTTTGGTGGCACACTTGTAAAATTGTTTGTTTACGATGTGGCCAACCTGGAAACCATTCCAAAAACAATCCTTTTCGTTTCGCTCGGAATCCTGCTACTGATCATTTCATACCTGTACAATAAATACAAACACATTATCACGGATGAAAACAGGCACTAAGGTTTTATTTTTCTTTTGTTATATAATTCCATTGTTTTCTCATGGGCAGTTCCAGCATTATTCTTATCAAAGGGAACTGTTGGGCGTTGCTGATATGTGGCATAAACTGACGCTTCCGGATGATATTTATGATAAAGTGAAACCCGCATTGAGCGATTTGCGGATTATCGCCATACCAGCATCTGGCGATACTACAGAAGTGCCTTATATTCTGAAGTCTGATGCAGGCCATACCATCGAAAAAGATGTCGAATTTTCCATAGTAAACAAGTCACAACACGGAAGGGACTTTTACATAACCCTTGCTTTGCATTCAGTAATCCGGATCAACCAGATCATGTTGGATATTGAAAATGATAATTTCGATTGGCGTATCGATCTGGGAGGCAGCCAGGATCAAAAGCAATGGTTTGTCATAGCCAACGACTACAGGATTTTGTCGATCAAAAATACCGAGACTAATTACAGCTTTACGAAGGTAGATTTTCCGGATTCGGAATACGCTTTTTACAGGATTCGATTTAAGGAAATAGACACTCCGGCATTTAAAAGTGCCCGGCTGAAACTCAGAGAGGTAGAGGATGGTCGCCTTGTAGGTCGCCTGGTAAAATCATTCAAAATCCATGAGGAAAAGGAAACTGAAAAAACCGTGATTGACCTGAATTTGATTCATAATGTGCCGGTGTCCGAAATCAAGATCCAAGTGAGCGACGAGATCGATTATTATCGTCCAATTTCCATAGAATACTTGCGCGACAGCTTTGAAACTGAAAAGGGCTGGCGATATAATTATCAGTCACTTTTTGCAGGAACTCTTTCGTCATTCGAAAAGGCATCATTCAGATTCCCAGTCGCAATGGCGAAGACGTACAGGATAAGCATAAGAAACTCCGATAATAATCCGCTTCATATTTCAGACGTGGAAGCTTCTGGATATAATTATGATTTATTCATGCGATTCGCTGACAGGGGGAAATACTTTTTCCTCTACGGCAATGAAGATGCCTACAGACCTGATTATGATCTCAGGCATTTTGAGGAAAATATCCCGGAAACCATCATGTCAGTCACGCTGGGTGAAGAGCGGAAAATAATACCGATATTGTTACCAGACAAAGAACCCTTATTTATGAATCAATACTGGCTTTGGATCATCATTAGTGTAGTGGGAGTGGTGCTAGTATTTTTCACGATAAGAATGATGAAATCAAATTAATGTATTGACAAATTCAATAAACATTCAGCTATGAAAAATTTAATTCTATTATCCATCTCCTTACTTGGATTATTCATTTTTGCACCATCCAAAGCTCAAACAGTCAGTCTATTCAATGGCAAAAACCTCGATGGCTGGCATGTCGATGTCCCTGAAATGGATAATAATCCGGCTGCGATCAACCCATTTATCGTCCGGAACAGGTTGCTCGTGAGCCTCGGTACACCCGGCGGTCACCTCATTACCGATAAGGTCTATAAAAACTACCGGATCGAAGTACAATACCGCTTTGCCGCCAAACCCGGAAACTGCGGTGTGCTTGTTCATGCTTCTACGCCGAGGGCATTGTACCAGATGTTTCCAAAATCGCTGGAAGTACAGGGAATGCATGAGACTGCCGGAG
>JBGSYX010000554.1:0-13631 GCA_041750735.1 Cyclobacteriaceae bacterium | reverse complement strand
TAGAAAGTTTTCCAGGAACTTCTGACCCGTTTGCCCGCTTTTTTCCGGATGCCCCTGTATGGCGTAAAAGTTGTCTCTGTGCAATGCCGCGCTGAAGTGATTCACATAGTCCGATTTGGCAATGGTTTCCGGGCCAACTTCACAATAATAGCTATGAACAAAGTATATATATGCCTCGTCAGCGATTCCACTAAACAGTGGACCTTGTACATCAAAAAGCTTGTTCCATCCCATATGCGGAACTTTCAGCTTTGGCTCAAAAAGCTTTACAGCGAGATCGAAAATACCCATACATTGAGTGTCATTTTCCTCTGAATACCGGCACATGAGCTGCTGTCCAAGGCAAATGCCAAGGAATGGTTGTTTCAGATCCACCATCAACTTGTCGAGTTGGCGTTGGCGCAGATAATTCATAGCGGTGCTTGCCTCCCCTACTCCTGGAAAAATTACTTTATCAGCCTTCCTGATAACATCCGGATCATCGCTAAGAACAGGCTCTACACCCAATCGATTGAGCGTATTGGTCACTGATACCACGTTTCCGGCATTGTATTTTATGATGACTACATTCATGGATTTTTCATGATTTCTGATGGGATATAATAGCTTAAACCTTAAAATGACATTAACAGTTCATGACAAGCCCTCAGTTTCCTTATCATCTGAGCCGATTCCCTGAAATCCAATGTCTGGTCGCCGTCAGAAAAGGCTTTGTATGGATTTGAATGAGTTTCATAAATCACACCATCCGCGCCAGCCATGACCGATGCAAGCGCTATGGCTTCCACATGACGGCGAATACCTATGCCATGAGACGGATCGGCGATAACCGGCAAATGCGTTTTCTCTTTGAGAATAGGAATCGCGTTCAGATCCATCGTATTGCGGCTGGCTTTTTCATAGGTTCTGATTCCCCGCTCGCAAAGCAACAATTTCTCGTTACCACCGGAGAAAACATATTCTGCGGAATAGAGTAGTTCGTCGATAGTCCCGGAAATACCTCTTTTTATCATCACCGGTTTATCGATATCGCCGAGTGCGTCGAGCAGGTTGAAGTTTTGCGTGTTTCGGGCCCCGACCTGGAAAATATCGGTATAGGGCAACATTGCTTCTATTTGGGCCACTTCCATGACTTCGGTGACGATTTTGATACTGGCTTCGCTGGAATATTTGTACCACATTTCCAAACCCTCAATACCCATACCCCTGAACGCATATGGCGAACTTCTCGGCTTGAAAACACCACCGCGCATCATGCTGATGCCATTGGATTTCAGGTGGGCTATTGTAGCTTGAACCTGTTCTTCTCCTTCGATGCTGCAGGGCCCAGCCATAATCGCCAGAGATCCATCACCGATTATGATGCCATCACCCAGATCAATGCTTGTTGGAGCGACCTTCCACTTTTTGGAGACGAGCTTATAACTATCGGATACAATATGAATATCATCAATACCCGGCATATTACCGATCTGGCGAATATCAAATTCACTGGATCCGATCCCGATGAGATAAGTCGCTTTTTGGGTCTGAACCTCGTTGGCTTCGTATTTGAAGCTGTTGACTTTCTTTATGATAGCTGTTTTTTGGTCGGAAGAAATATCTTTTTTAAGCTGTATAATCATGATTAACCTTTTACTGATTTAATAAACGTAGAAATATCCCTTTTAAAGTCCTGGGACTGGCGTAATAAATTAATGAATGCAGAGCCAATGATGGCGCCCGATGCTTGTTCACACGCCTGGTTGAATGTCGTATTATTGGATATTCCAAATCCGATGAGCGTCGGGTTTTTAAGTTTCATGGTCTGAACACGTTTGAAATATTGCACCTGATCGCTTGAAATTCCGCCTTTAGCTCCGGTTGTACTGGCCGACGAAACCATATAGATGAACCCATTGGAATTGGAATCGATTTCGCGGATTCGTTGATCGGAGGTCTGAGGTGTGATGAGAAATATGTTTAATAACCCATGACTTTCAAAAACATCCTTGTACTCATCGAGATATTCCTGCATGGGCAAGTCGGGTAATATCACGCCGTCGATACCGACCTCCCGGCACATATTACAAAAGGCTTCTACGCCAAATTGCAGTACAGGATTTATGTATCCCATCAGAATAACAGGTATCGATATCTGCGATCGCAACTCTTTCAATTGCTCGAAAATCAACTTCAGGCTAATTCCGTTGTCAAGCGCGAGTTTATTGCTTTCCTGAATCGTCGGTCCATCGGCGACAGGATCGGAGTATGGAATTCCCACTTCTACGATATCGGCACCTGAATCCTGAAGCTCGCGGACTATCGTCATCGTATCCTGCAATTGGGGGAACCCAGCCGTGAAATACACGGATAGAATTCTTTCCTTTTTCGTTTCAAACAATTGCCCGATTCTGTTTTTTGTCAATGTTGCTGGCATAATCTTAAATAAAAAGTTAGTCCAATGATTAATATTTCCCCCACCGGATATACGTCTCCAGATCCTTGTCGCCTCGCCCGGAGAGATTCACGACTACCACATCTGCCGGAGAAAAAGCAATTTTTTCCAGTGCAGCCAGCGCATGCGCCGACTCGATTGCCGGAATGATGCCTTCCATGCGACTCAGTAATATTCCCGCGTTCATGGCTTCTTCGTCGGTGGCGCTATAAAAATCGGCACGACCAGTGTCAAACAGATGCGCGTGTATCGGGCCAATGCCCGGATAATCCAGTCCGGCGGAGATAGAATAGGGCTCCACGACCTGACCATCTTCGGTCTGCATTAAAAGCGTCTTTGATCCATGTAGCACCCCAGGCCTTCCGAGAACAGTTGTTGCTGCGGATTCACCGGTTTCATTGCCATGACCCGCCGCTTCCACAGCAATGAGTTTTACGCTGTCATGTTCGAAGAAATGGTAGAATGCTCCGGCGGCATTGCTCCCACCTCCCACACATGCCATTACGTAATCCGGGTTTTCACGGCCTTCTGCTTCGAAGAGCTGCCAGCGGATTTCTTCACTGATCACCGACTGGAATCGCGCCACCATATCAGGGTATGGATGCGGCCCTACTACGGAGCCAATTATGTAGTGTGTATCTACAGGGTTATTTATCCAATGGCGCATGGCTTCGTTGGTAGCATCTTTCAGCGTTCTACTTCCGCTCATAGCAGGCCTTACTTCCGTCCCTAAAATCCGCATACGCTCCACGTTAGGCTTCTGCCTCGCCATATCTACTTCGCCCATATAGACAATGCATTCCATTCCCATGAGTGCGCAAACGGTGGCGGTTGCAACGCCGTGCTGCCCTGCGCCGGTTTCGGCTATGATTTTTTGCTTACCGAGCCTTTTTGCCAATAATATCTGTCCGATGGTATTGTTCACTTTGTGAGCACCAGTATGGCAGAGGTCTTCCCGCTTCAGGTAAATCTTCGCACCGTATTTTTGGGATAAGCGCGATGCGAAATAAAGCGGTGTTGGTCTGCCGACATAGTTTTTCAACAGGTAATCGAATTCCTTGCGGAATGCCGGCTCCTGGATAATAGACAAATATTTCTGCCGCAGTTCTTCCACATTGGGATACAACATTTCCGGAATATAGGCACCGCCGAACTTCCCGTAATAACCGCGCTCGTCAACTGATATCTTCATATTGTATTTATTTTCTCATAAAGGTTAAAACCTTGCCATTGCAGATACTTTAGTTTTTATAAACATTTTCCCCAGTCTGAAGTGGGAAGTCAGGAGTCCGAAGATTACTTCCAGCTTCTGACTTCGGTCTTCAATCCAATGGTGGTTTAGTATCATTTCAATCACATCAATCTCGTATCAATCTTTTCTCAATCTCCTTCAATCTCGTCTCAAACTTTTTCAATCTTTCTAAATCCTTCCTCCCCGGCCTCACTTCAAACCTGCTGTTTAGATCGATGGCATAGAGTAAGGGTGATTTTAATTTCATAATCTCACCGATAGATTCCAGGTCAATTCCACCGCTGAGAAAGTAAGGAATATTTAGTGTATAGTATTGCAATAAACTCCAGTTGAACTTCTGCCCGGAGCCTCCATACACATCTGTTTTAGTATCGAAAAGGAAATAATCCACAGTATCTCTATATTGGAACATCGTATGAAAATCTGTAGCATCTCCTATAGCAAATGCCTTGATCACTCCGTATCCTTTTTTCTTTATCTCCATGCAAAACTCTGGTGTTTCACTACCATGAAGCTGGACAAAATCCAGATGATGCTTTTTACAGGTCATTAAAACTGTGTCCTTTTTCTCATTAACAAATACACCCACTTTCTTCACAGTATGGGGAATCAATGGCATTTTGAAATCCAGCCCGACAAAACGGGGCGACTTCGGATAAAATATAAATCCCACATAGTCTGGTCCAAGAGCTACTACTTCTTCAATATTATCGCGCAAACCGCAGACTTTCCACTTCATGTGTTATTCGATTTACTGCTGTAACTTTTTGACTCTCTGTATAAAATCGCCGCAAGCGGCACCAGGCCTGCTATGCGCCATGAAATATTCCCCGATTAAAAACCCCTGAAATCCATGCTTTTTCAACCTGACCACCGTTTCGGGGTCGCTGATGCCACTCTCTGAGATTTTCACAAAACGGTCAGGAATCGATGACACCAGGTCGATTGACGTTTCCACGTTCACATCAAACGTCTTCAGGTCGCGGTTATTTACACCCACCACATCGAGGTGGTCGTTCAGGTGGCTTTTGAGTTCTTCACCGTTATGTACCTCCATGAGTACCTCAAGGTCCAGGGATTTAGCAAATCTGGCTAGCACTTCTAGTCTTTCCGGTGACAGTGCCGCAGCTATTAGCAGTATAGCATCAGCGCCGATGGATTTGGCTTCGATGATCTGGTATTCATCAATTGTAAAATCCTTTCTGAGGATTGGGCAATAATTGAACTTGCGAGCAGTGGTGAGATCTTCATTTTTCCCACCGAAAAACTCTGTATCGGTGAGAATCGATAAAGCGCTTGCGCCTCCCTGCATATAGCTGATCGATGTCTGCTCGATCGACACGTATTCATGGATCATGCCTTTGGATGGGGACTTGCGTTTTATCTCGGCGATGATGCCAACCTTATCATCCCGCTGCAGGTATTTTTTTAGCGAGATTGTTTCTGATGGGAAGTAGATGCTTTTTTCGAGTAACGCAGCAGGATATAAGCTTTTTCGCTCTGCTACTTCCTTTTGTTTGAAGGCAATAATTTTGTCAAGGAAATTCATTAAATATTCATTAGTGTTTTAAAACATTTCAAAGCCATGCCCGACTCCAGCGATTCTTTCGCCCGTGCCACCGTCGCTACTATTCCCTCAGCAGTATTAGCGCAATACAAGGCCATAGCCGCATTGGCAATTGCCACCTCCTTTTGCGCCCTTGTGGATTTATTTTCTAATACAGAAATAAAGATTTTCGCTGCTTCATCAATGGTGACACCACCAGATAAATCCTGCGGTAAAAACACGTTAAGACCAAGATCGTCAGGACTGAGAATACGTTCTTCCTCATTGGTAATAATTTTGAAACTTCCTGTCAGCGATACTTCATCGTACCCGTCGAGCGAATGCACCACCATGTATTCAGTCTCTGTTTGCTGAAACAGATAGGCATATAACCGCGCCAATTCCAGGCTGAATACCCCAGTCATCTGCTTTTTGGGCATGGATGGATTCACCAAAGGTCCGAGCATATTGAAAAATGTTTTCACACCAAGTTCTCTGCGAACAGGCGCTACATTTTTCATTGCCGGGTGAAATAGCGGTGCGTGAAGGTAGCAAATATTGGCATTTTCGAGCGACCGCCTCAGTATGTCGGAGTCATTCGTGAATTCATATCCAAAATAAGCCAGTACGTTGGATGATCCGCATACCGACGATACACTGTTATTTCCATGCTTAGCCACAGGTTGGCCGGCACCGGCGACAATGAACGAAGCAAGTGTAGAAATGTTAAACGTATCTTTTCCATCTCCACCGGTACCGCAAAGGTCTATGGCATTGTATTCGTCAATGTGCAGAGGCACACAAAGTTCGAGCATGGCATCCCGAAAACCAGACAATTCCTCCACGGTGATGTTGCGCATCAGATAAACAGTGAGGAAGGCCGCCATCTCAGATTGGTTGTATTTGCCTTGCGCAAGGTTACTGAGGATTTCCCTGGCCGTTGCCCTGTCGAGGGATTTGTATTCAAATAGACGGTTGAGTATTTCTTTCATTTTTTTTGCTTTTAGCTATAAGCTGTTGGCTGAAAGCTACAGGTTGTAAGCTAATTTCTAATAGCTAACAGCTTGCAGCCTGCGGCTCTAATGTTCCAGCCAGTTTTTCATTAATTGCTTTCCATGCTGGGTGAGGATCGATTCCGGATGAAACTGCAAGCCACGGACATCATGAACATCATGGCACAGACCCATGACAATTCCATCATTATCTACTGCCGATATTTGCATTTCTCCATTAACCGTATTGCCGTCCACTGCCCATGAGTGGTAACGGCAAACCGTGAAATTGTCAGGAACATTGCGGAACAGGTAATCGTCATTCTTTACGACTTTAACAGGTGTGGCAACTCCATGAAGCACATCCTTCATATTATACAGCGAAGCGCCATATATCTCCCCTATCCCCTGATGTCCAAGGCAAATACCGAGAATGCTCTTCGTTGGTCCGTATGTCCTTATAAGTTGGTGCATGATACCCGCTTCGGATGGAATTCCGGGACCCGGGGAAAGTAGAATTTTATCATACTGATCCACATCGGCGAGTGGAATCTTGTCATTCCTGATCACATCCATACCGTCACCATAACCGAGTTCCCGGATAATGTGAACCAGGTTGTAGGTGAAAGAATCGTAATTATCTAATACGAGAATCCGCATTTAATTTTCCATTTTATCAGCTTCTACAATAGCCGTTCGCAATGCGGCCAATTTATTATTCACTTCCTGAAGTTCGTTCTCCGATTTTGACTTGGCTACAACACCCGCACCTGCCTGATAGTATAGCCTATTACTTTTGCTCAAAAACGACCTGATCATGATGGCGTGGTTGAATTCACCGTTAAAGCCCAGAAAACCAATCGCGCCTCCATAATAGCCTCTCCTGGTATTTTCATAGTTATCGATTAGCTCCATAGCCCTGTGCTTTGGAGCTCCAGAGAGCGTACCTGCCGGGAATGTATCAGCAACCATTTGAATCGTATTTGTTCCGGCAGTCAACTTACCAACTACTTTCGATACAAGGTGAATGACATGCGAATAGTATTGCACTTCCTTGAACGTTTCCACATTCACATCTGTACCATTGCGGCTAAGATCATTTCGCGCCAGGTCCACAAGCATCACATGTTCAGATGTTTCCTTTTCATCTTCCGATAGTTTATTCGCCAACTCGGCATCAGCCTGGTCATTGCCTGTTCGGCGGAAAGTCCCGGCAATCGGGTAAATAATCGCCTGCCCGTTCTTGATAACGATTTGCGCTTCCGGTGATGATCCGAATATTTTAAAACTCCCATAATCAAAATAGAACAGGTATGGCGAAGGATTCACCGACCTGAGCGCACGGTACACGTTGAATTCATCGCCCTGGAATCCGGATGAAAACCGCCGGCTTAGCACAATCTGAAATACATCACCGCGAAAGCAATGCTCCTTCCCTTTCAGTACCATTTCCAGAAACTCTTCATCAGTTACGTTGGAGTTTTCGTCATTTTTCCATTGAAATTTATAATCCGGGAAATTCTTGCTCTTCACCAGATCGGCGATCTCATGGATATTGCTCGGCCGCTTGTCGGATGTTTCCTGGTGATCGAAAATATGAAGTTCATTCTTAAAATGATCTACAACGATAATGTTCCGGTAAACCGAATAACAGATATCGGGAATCTTGTATTCATCGTCTTTCTCTGAATCGAAGGCGATGTCCTCAAAATACTGAACGGCGTCGTAGGCGATATAACCAAAGAGGCCATCAGTGATAAATTTAAAGGCTGACTTTTCGATGGAAAAGGATTGCATGAAGTCGCTCAACATCCCAACCGCCATCCTGGGATTTTCGAGTAATTTTTCTTCAGAAACACCATTGGGCCAGTTAAGTGTTACTTTTTTATTCTTCAGGACAAATGATGCCACCGGATTGCAGCAAATGTAGCTGTAGCTGTTTTCCGCACCATGATAGTCGGAACTCTCCAGCAATATAGAGTTAGCATACTTATCGCGAAGCTTCAGGTAAACACTCACCGGTGTAATGACATCTGCCAACATGCGGAGGTGCGAACTTTTCAAATTGATCTTTTCCAATTCCTTGCGTTTTTTAAGCAAACAAAAAGGCCCGCCGAACGACGAGCCTTGTATATTTTTGTAATCACAGGTCTTCCGCTCAGCTTAGGTTAACTAATCTATGCCACCACCAAAGACCTATAAATTGATTTCTGTTTTTCATTATGGCCCAAAAATAGAAAAGCCGGAAAACAATGCAAACTGTTTTGTGGGATTTTATGAGCATTTAGAAAAATACCTTCAATCGATATTATGGTTTAAAGAAAAAGTCAATTCTTAGGTATAAAATACTGATTTTATTAACTTGAAAATGTTTTTTCGACATTAAAGACTTTTCAAAAAAAGCAGCTATGAATTACGCAAATTTTTTATCCGTTTGGCAATATATCGCCATTGGTCTCACGGTACTATCCGCAGTTACAGGGGTACTGATATTTATTATTCATGAGTCGCGAATAAAGGCGATTAGCGACTACAAACAGAAGTACGATTACCTAGGCGCCAATGACTCAAAGATGATATTCTATGCGATTATTGGCATTGCCCTTTCTCTCGGGATGTTTATTAACACATTATCCTACGAAACGGTCAAGCTCAGCGTAGTTTGGTTTCTCGTCAGGATGTTCATTTCGATATGCACCGCAACACTCATTATTTATATTTCGCATCTTTTGATTAAGTACGCCTACCCAACCACCCTGGAAAAGAAAATGAGAAAGTGGCGGCTGAAGCCACGAACAAACCCAAAGACAGGCCACATGATGAAACTCCTGAGCGAGGATGAAGAAGACGTCCACCTTGATGAAGGTATGCAAGCTGAAGAAAATGTATTTTCGGTGGACTACGATGTTTGGGTCGACGAAGAAACCGGTGATATAAAAATAGAAAAATACCCGGGGCACCTGATTGCGTATCAATGCAATTCATGTGGGTTTAAGACGATGAAATTGCGCAAGGAAGAAATCGTTACTGCCCCAACACAGACTGAGGATGGGGAAATGATAAAATATTATCAGTGTAACTACTGTGAGTCAAAGCGAACTAAACACGTGAAAGTTGCCAAACTATCCCAGACAGAAGGCACGTACAAACTACCGGAGCATATGCATTTCAAGGAGCAGGATAAAGTAAATCTCGTTTCCATCGAAATACATATCAGCAACGGAAAAACAAAGATGTATGAATTTGGGTCTGCAAAACAGGCCAGTGACTTTCTTAAGGAATACAAGGTTAGTGACTAATTGTCTTTTTACCATTACCACACTTCATGAGGCCGGGAAACCGGCCTTTTTGATGAGGGAGTAACCAATGAATATTAACTTAGCGAAAAATTAAAGTGATGAAAATAATTTCCTGGAACGTAAATGGCATCAGGGCCATTTTTAATAAAGATTTTAAGAATTCGCTGACCTTGTTAAATGCAGATATCATCTGTTTTCAGGAAACTAAGGCCAACGTGGAGCAGGTAAAAGACATTGCCACGCTTTTTCCTGAATATTATAGTTCGACTAACTCGTCGAAAGAAAGAAAAGGCTATTCGGGAACTTCGATATGGAGTAAAGTAAAACCAATTTCGGTTTCCTGTGATATCGGTATTCAGCATCATGACCTTGAAGGCAGGGTTGTTTCTGCTGAATTCGATAACTATTTTGTGGTGAACGTTTACGTTCCAAATTCTGGTGAGGGTCTCGCGCGCTTACCTTACCGCCAACAATGGGACATGGCGTTTCTTTCATACTTAAAATCACTCGAAACCCAAAAGCCCGTAATTGTCTGCGGCGATTTCAATGTGGCACATCAACCCATCGATATCGCCCGGCCAAAGGAAAATTATAACAAAACAGCCGGTTATACCCAAACAGAAATTGATGGATTTGATGGCTTCATGAACCATGGATTTATCGACACTTTCAGGCATTTGCATCCGACAGTGGTAAAATATTCCTGGTGGAGTTACCGGGCCGGAGCCCGTGAAAAGAACATAGGCTGGAGAATCGACTATTTTCTTATGAGCAGTTCATTGAAATCCCAATTAAAGGAGGCCTTCATTCTTAATGAATTTGTGGGTTCTGATCATTGCCCTGTCGGGATTATTTTATAACTCCGGCGCGTACGTGTGGCGCTTCCGGAAATAGTATCGGCTCTAACAGTTTCAGATACTGTACCGTTTCCTGAACACCATAGGTAATGGCATTTGCTGAAATCGTGGCTCCTGAAATCGCATCTATGTCTTTTCCATAACTCAGTTTTTCATTCCCGTCATATCCTATAAATTGTTTTAGCCATCCTGTACTGCATATCGCCTGTCCGTGGGTAGCCTGATAATTGTACACTTTTACTTTCACTACATCCAGGCCAGACCCAAGAATGACGTAGTAATCAAAGTATTCAAAATCTTCATCTAATACCGCCCCCGGATCTACCCCTTCCTCTGAGCAGCCACCTGCCCGACAACTGAAGACCCGTCCAATGTAAACATACCCGAGCAAGCCCAATCCATCCTTGATATTGTACATTCGGCCATTATCCAACAGAAGACTGTTATATAATGAGTCTGGTACCTCTATATCGACCAGTTCGATTTCCTCTTTATGGAAGAGGTTGCCCAGATCCTTTTTAACCGATTTCAGATTTACTTCAAACCCAGGTATTGGGGGTGAAAAAGACACCAGGCAGCACAGTGCGAAAGGGATAAGTATTTTAACCATGTTGGGTTAATTCAGATTAAAACCAGATGCCTACACCTGCATTGAAAATTTTGGAATATGCGTTATCTGCATTTGTCTTCAGAAACTGGATATCAGCCTTGAAGTGGCCCCGGGAGATACTTTCCACCCCATTCCGGTGGTGATTACGGTTCTGTGATATGTATCGTTGCGTGCCAGTTCACCGGCAACCTGGGCATGTGTGTCAAATTCAGAATATCGGACAAATGGAATGAGCTCCGTTTTAATTGTTTTTGAGATGTTAAATACATTATACCCTGCCTCCACATAGTATCCTGAAATGGCGCTGCCCAGATCGTTGGGTTTACCATTAGGATAGGAAAGATTATTATACGCAACCGTATTCGAAATACTACTGTAATTCCACTGTCCCCTTAAATGCAGTCCCCCATTGGTATATCGGGCATCGATCCCGATCATGGCCACACCAACTACCGAAGAATCAGCTCGTGCTACTGCTGCGGCATCGTTTTTTTCAATTCCATTATAAAGTGTCGATTGCGTATTACCCACATATCCTGAAAGCCCCAGGTTAAGTCCCTTAAATCCAAAATACTCCACCTTTGTTGCAACGTTCGGTGCATTCATGAAAGACTCCGCGCCCTTTTGACGACCTTTCCTCAGTGCATCTGATCCTCGAAGTGTCGGTGTTCCATTGAAACTCATAAATCCATTGACGATATAGGCCTGGTATTTCAGACTGGCATTTGGTATGGTGCCGGTAAGACCGATCCCTATTTCGCGCCAGGTCGTTGGAACGATGTAATTATCCAGCATCGGTCGTTCTACACCCATAAATGTCGGCGGCTCATGGTATTCATTCACAATTCCCATCGGAATGAGCATCAGTCCGGCCCGCAAATTCATGTAGTTATTTATCCTGTAATCCACGAACGCCTGCTCAATATAGACTTCCGAAACATGCTCATACTCAATTTCAGTGATGAACTGCGTCCTGTTATTGAATTTATAACCAAAGAGCATTACCAGCCGGTGAATATCCAGAACACTATTGTTGTAAGTATCGGCATCCAAAGGCTGGTTATAATCGATCTGCGCATAGCCACCGATGGTCAATTTGCGATCCTGGCTCATTAGTCGTGCAGCTGTATTCTGATAACCGGTGATTGCCGTGGAATCGGTTACCAAAACCGTCTGGCCTTTTATTGCATTTACTGAGATAAGTAAGGCTAAAAGTATTTTCAGGGTTTTCATTTGCTTTAATTTAGACTAATTATAAATAATAAGTCAAAATTATGAACGGTCAGCGTACCACGCAATCCCTATTTGTTGGTATATTTTGTCGTTGGAATATTATTTAGAGAACCCCTAAAGCAGGATTATTCGGTGGATTCTTTACGATTCGCTTACAGATTTTCCATAAATTATCCAGAGTGCTTACCTCAATAAACGATGGGCCATGGGTTGGACCAAAATTTCCTGCCAGTACAACAATCCTGTCGTTTGGATCTACCTTGGTGATTTTTTTGAGGGTCGTAAGTGCATCATACATAAAAGCTTCGCTGGTTTTTCTGCGGATCGAAAAGTTGCTCACCACACCATAGGATAAGGCCAGTTCGCGCATCACTTTTTTATCATAGCACTGGGCGAAAATAAATTTATTTCCCCGATAAGCTGCCAGAGCCCGTATCGTTCTACCCTGATTGGTGTCGGCAATTATTGCTTTAGCATTTAATTCAATGGCCGCTTTCACAGCTGACCGTGCAAGAAAGGCGGTAATTTCATTATTGATAATCAACAATGGCGTTTCTCTGATGGGAAAATTGGCATTTTCCACTTCCAAAGCAATTGTCGCCATCGTCTTTACCGATTCCAGGGGATAGTCTCCATAGGCTGTTTCCCCGCTGAGCATTACGGCATCTGTACCGTCATAAACGGCGTTGGCGACATCGCTAATCTCAGCCCGTGTAGGCCTGGGGTTATGGATCATCGAATGCAGCATTTGCGTTGCTGTGATCACCGGTTTTCTGCGGGCAATGCACTTGGAAATGATCATTTTCTGAACAATCGGAATGCGCTCCTGAGGTATCTCGACTGCCAGGTCACCGCGCGCTACCATGATACCGTAGACATGGTCGAGTATTTCATCGAGGTTATCGACGCCAGCCTGGTTTTCTATTTTAGCGATGATCTTGATATTGCTCTTGCGTTCATCCAGGATTTGCTGCACAGCGAGCACATCCTTTTTGTTTCTGACGAAAGAATGTGCAATAAAATCCAGTTTATGATCGACCGCGAAATGGATGAAATCGATGTCCTTCTGACTTAGTGTAGGCAACTTCACGTGGACTGATGGAATATTTACACTCTTTTTTCCGCTGATAGTTCCACTGTTTCTGGCTTCGCAGACAAGGCCTTCCTTTTCCTTTTTTATTACTCTTAATTCAATTTCTCCATCATCAAAAAGAATTCGGCTGCCCTCCGGCACATCCTTCACGAATCCTCTATAATTCACATAGACGCATTCTTTAGAAGTGATACCGGTAGGATCTGCTTTGATAATCACCTGGTCACCGGATTTCACCTGAAAACTTTGTGAGGAGGCGGTGGTCCTTATCTCGGGGCCTTTTGTGTCGAGAAGAAGCGCTATCTTATCAGA
>JBGSYX010000553.1:0-11735 GCA_041750735.1 Cyclobacteriaceae bacterium | reverse complement strand
AAGTCCGCTCTTTTTGCCCAAAGTATTGACTAGTGACAGGTGTTGATTACCCAACAACTGAAGAACCGCCGTTTTACTATGCAGCATGTTGTGGAGCGATTGTGTTTGATTATAGACCGCTATCATGTATCGTTTTGGTTTCATGCTCACAGCCGAGACGTACGTGCAGATGTTCATATTCACTCTTTGTCCGTCATATGTTGCAAGGCTATAAACCGGAACATTCGGCAGATTCCAGGGCCGCTTCACGGGCTAAACTTTCAAAGAGCTCATGCCCCCATCAACATGCAGCACTTGTCCCGTTATCCAGCTCGATTGTTCTGAGAGCAAGAATGCCGCAAGTGACGCGAGGTCTTCAGGTTTACCTATTTTCTTAAGCGGGTGGCGCTGGGCATTGGCTTCTTTCTTTTCATCTGAATTTAGCAAAGCACCAACTAATGGAGTGTCGGTGATGGAGGGCGCTATGCAATTCACCCTTATCTTAGGTGCAAATTCGGCCGCCAATGCTTTGGTTAGTCCTTCTACTGCGCCTTTGGAGGATGCAACGAGGGAATGAAAATTGAAACCCATTTGTACAGCCACGGTGGAGAATAAAACGATAGAGGCTTGAGCGGAATTTTTCAAGTTCGGCAGGCATGCCTGGATTGATTTAACCGCACCGATAAACTGTAGTTGGTAATCCGACACAAAATCTTCGGGTCTAATTCTAGCGAATGGTCTTAAATTCACAGCACCCGGGCAATAAACCAAACCATCTAAATTATTTGGTAAAAAGCTAAAATCGAGATTTTCATCTAAAACGTTCAACGGTTGAAACTTTATAAAACCTTCTGCTGATGCAGTCGTCTTGTTGAAGGTTCCATAAACCTGGTGACCAGCTGCAATAAGCTGATTCGCGATTGAGGCACCAATTCCTGAAGAAGCGCCTATAATTAAGATGTTTGCCATGACGCTAAAACCAAGATGAGGTAGCTTTGTTTGGACTTAGCCATGATGAGCAGATTAGTAAGTTGTTGAAATCATGCAGCCGCGCGTACTGTTAGACTCCTTTCAGGCGCAAACGTCTCGCTCCGCTCACGTCATTCCTGGCAAGCGGAGCAACGCGGAGCGCGATCAGGAATCTGCGTAACCTCAGAGGACTCCTTCCTTGCAAACAGATTCCCACTTTCGTGGGAATGACGGAACGGCTGGGCAGAGCTCACCCTTCGACCAGGCTCAGGGTGAATGGGGCTTTTGTTTCAAAGATGCTCGGTACTTCAGCACGATATAGCACCCTGCGGTAAAAACCGGGCTGAGTACAAGGTTTTTCAACATCGATGCCATCGTGGATAAAAATGCCGAATGGCCAAAAAGCCAATTCCCTGCAAAAAAAGCTGCGCTTACGCCGCTGATCGCCAAATACAATCCTACTACAAAATAGACTTTCGCTTTGGAGCGAAAAACAGCCTTGAAAAACCATGCATTTCCCAAGAAAAATAATACCCAAAAGACCAGGATGGACCTAACATTGGCATCGCCTCCTGGAGACACAATATCCTGAAGCCCGGCCGCCTGGCGGATTTTAATTAAAAATGGTTCGCCGGAAAAATTCGGGTTTATGAAATACGTGTACCTGTAATAGGAAAGAACCAGGATGGCCAAAACTGGCAGGATGACGGCAACTTTTTTCACCCGATTACGATTTGGCCCTGTTGGCAAATTTGCTCACCCAAAGCACCCAAAGCCCAAAAATGGCTCCATAAACGATAATGACAAAGGTGTATTTATGGTTGAAATCCAGGTACTCCGGAGTATGATAATAAATGACTGAGAGAATGATGATCCGGATGATGTTCAGCAATAAAATAGCGACAAGACCGAGTGGGATAAACCAGCTTTTATTTTTCATCCGCCCCGGCATGAGCATGATGAATCCCACAAAAAGCACAAACAATTCCAGTCCGCTGCAGCCGGTCCCGACGCATATGGCCCCTCCTCCGGCAAACACTATTCTCGCCTCGCAACCATTGACCATATAATCCTGATCAACGATGTACCCAAACCAGCGCAGCACCATAGCACTGATATCCGCCTGTGGAACGATGATATAATAATGAATTTTATTGATAAATGCAGGAAAGAAGGTCGTTGCCATCACCCAAAACACTAACAGGATAAAAGCTGAACCAAGGAAACGGATAAGGTCCCTGTTTTCAGTATAAAATTGTTTTAATCGATCTGTCATTGGGCAGCAACTATAGGCTAAGGTATGCCAAAGTTTTAATTTTATTTCGATAAATCCCCTTCACGTCGTACAAAAGTCCTTTGTCTCCGGTCAGGTTTATAAACCATGATTCATCCAGCGCAACATAGGATTCGTGATTTACTGCCACCAGAACGGCATCGTATTTCGGGCCGGGCGCTTGAGCAAGCTGAATTCCGTATTCGTGCATGAATTCCTCCGCATTCGCCATCGGGTCCACGGCATCGACGTTGATGCTGAATTCCTGTAATTCGCGAATGAGCTCGGGCACTTTGGAATTACGGATATCCGTCACGTTTTCCTTGAAGGTGACGCCCATCACCAGAACCCTGGTTTGTTTCAGCGGTTTGTCCTGTTCAATGAGGTATTTCACAATTTCCTTGGCAATCAATGTGTGAACACTATCGTTGATGTTTCTTCCTGCCGTGATCACTTTGGCAAAATAGCCAAGCTCCATGGCCTTGTGAGTGAGATAATACGGATCAACACCAATACAATGCCCGCCGACTAAGCCGGGATAGAATTTGAGGAAATTCCATTTTGTACCCGAAGCTTCCAACACCTCGTAGGTGTTGATATTCATTTTCTTGAAAATAAGCGAAAGCTCATTCATCAATGCGATGTTGAGGTCGCGCTGAGTATTTTCTATAATCTTACTGGCCTCCGCCACCTTTATTGAACTGGCCTCATGCACACCGGCAGTGACGATGGCGCCGTATAATGCCGCTACAAGTTTTAATGTCTCCTTATCGCTTCCGCTAACCACCTTCGTGATTTTCGTCAGCGTATGATTTCGGTCACCGGGGTTTATTCGTTCCGGGGAATATCCGGCTTTAAAATCATCCATATATTTCAGGCCGGAAACATTTTCAAGCACGGGGATACAATCTTCCTCCGTGCAACCTGGATAGACTGTCGATTCAAATACCACAACATCGCCCTTTTTCAAAGCGCCGCCAACGATTTTGCAGGCGCTCAACAGTGGTTTCAGATCCGGATTTTTGTGCTCGTTGACCGGTGTAGGAACTGCCACAACGTAGAATGTACAAGCCTTTATATCAGCAGGATTAGCGGTGAAGCTGATGTTGCAACCATCAAATTCTTCCTTGCTGATTTCATTGCTCGGGTCAATGCCGTTTTTCATCAACTCAACACGCTGTGCATTGATGTCGAAGCCTACGACTTTAAACTTCCGTGAAAACTCCAGCGCTACCGGTAATCCTACATATCCAAGCCCGACGACGCAGATCGATTCTTTGCCGCTGATGTATTTGTCAATCATGTTGATTTATGAATAAGCCGTAAAAATAATTATTATGACCACCCTACCCAACAACTCTCCTTTTCTTTTAAAACCATGGGCTATTTCTGTATTTTTGCAGCCCAAATTCATCAAAAACGAATCAAGGTAACAATGGCAGAATATAATCACCGGGCGATAGAAGAAAAGTGGCAGAAACACTGGGCCGATCATAAAGTATTTAAAGCGGAAATCGATCCGGGCAGGCCAAAGTTTTATGTATTGGATATGTTTCCCTATCCGTCAGGCGCCGGGCTGCATGTTGGCCATCCACTTGGTTATATTGCTTCTGATATCGTTTCGAGGTTTAAGAGAAACAAAGGTTTCAATGTCCTTCACCCGATGGGGTTTGACGCATTCGGCCTTCCTGCTGAGCAGTACGCCATCCAGACCGGCCAGCATCCTGCTATTACCACCGAACAAAATATAAAGCGGTATAAAGAACAACTCAAAGGCATCGGCCTTTCATACGACTGGGATAAAGAAGTGCAGACCTGCGATCCGAAGTATTACAAATGGACGCAATGGATTTTTTCGCAATTATTCCAGAGTTGGTATAATCATGATTCCGCGAAAGCGGAACCAATAGAATCGCTGATTCAGCAATTTAAAAAATCTGGCAACGCTGGCATTAATGCGGCGCGTGATGAGGATGTCCCAGCTTTCACCGCCTCGGACTGGAACTCCTGGTCAGAAAGCCAAAAAGAATCCATGTTGCTGAAATACCGCCTCACCTACCCCGCCGACGCATTGGTGAACTGGTGCCCAGCCTTGGGAACCGTGCTTGCCAATGATGAGGTGAAGGATGGCTTTTCGGAGCGCGGTGGATATCCTGTTGAACGCAAAAAAATGCGCCAGTGGATGATGCGCATCACGGCTTACGCCGACCGGCTCGTGGGTAATTTGGCTAAATTGGATTGGTCAGAATCCATGAAGGAGATGCAAACCAACTGGATCGGAAAATCGTATGGCTGCGAACTGGATTTTAAAGTTGATAGCCATGACATTACTCTGACGTGTTTCACCACAAGGCCGGATACCATCTTCGGAGTCACCTATATGGTACTGGCGCCGGAGCACGAACTCATTGGAACTCTAACCACTCCTGATCGAAAAGAAGAAGTAGACGCTTATGTTCAAAAGGCCGTCAACCGGTCGGAAAGAGAGCGGATGTCCGAAGTGAAAACCGTGTCGGGTGTCTTTACCGGTTCGTATGTCATCAATCCATTTACCAACGAAAAGGTACAGCTTTGGATTGCTGATTATGTCCTTGCTGGATACGGTACGGGTGTGGTGATGGCTGTGCCATCGTCCGATGACCGCGACTTCCGCTTTGCCACCTATTACGGACTTCCCATAAAACGGGTGATCGGCGGCACGGAAAACCTCAGCGATCCGACGGAAATCAAGTATGGAAAAATGATTAATTCAGGGTTCATCACCGGGATGGACTCGAAAGAGGCCGTTCGGGCGACGATCGATTTCGCCCAGAAAAACGGATTCGGAAAAGAAAAAATCAACTACCGCATTCGCGATGCGGTTTTTAGTCGCCAGCGCTACTGGGGCGAACCGGTTCCAGTGTATTTCACGGAAGACGGAATCCCTCGCTTGATCCCGGACAATGAACTGCCGCTGGAACTTCCGCCGGTCAATGAGTACCTGCCTACTGAAACCGGCGAACCACCTTTAGGAAGGGCGGAGGACTGGTTGTATAAAAATAAACATCCCTATGAGCTAACGACGATGCCCGGCTGGGCGGGATCGAGCTGGTATTTTCTCCGGTATATGGATGCCCACAACGACCGAAAGATGGTGAGCCCGGATGCAGTGAAGTACTGGAATTCCGTCGATCTCTACATCGGCGGCACAGAGCACGCCACCGGCCACCTGCTCTATTCGCGATTTTGGAATATGTTCCTGTTTGACAGAGGTTATGTATTTCATGAAGAACCGTTTCAAAAACTGGTGAACCAGGGAATGATTCAGGGCCGGTCAAACACGGTTTATAAAATGAAGGATAGCAATAAATTCATCTCCAGTGGACTTAAAGATTCCTATGATACCATTGAATTACACGTGGATGTCAACATGGTTGACAACGACAAACTGGATATGGAGGCATTCAAAAAATGGCGCCCAGAATATGCTAACGCCACCTTTGAACTGGAAAACGGCGAGTTCAAATGCGGCTATCTTGTCGAGAAGATGTCGAAATCGAAATACAACACCGTGACTCCCGACGCAATGATCGAGAAGTACGGAGCCGACACACTGCGCATGTACGAGATGTTCCTTGGACCTATCGAGCTTTCAAAACCATGGAATACCCATGGCATCGACGGCGTAGCCAAATTTCTGCGAAAGTTGTGGGCCTTGTTCCATGACAACACCGGCAATTTTATCGTCACAAATGACAAACCAACTGCTGAAGAATACAAGGCGCTCTATAAAACCATTCAAAAAGTGGAGCAGGACATCAACAACCTGTCTTTCAACACTTCTGTGAGCGAGTTTATGATTTGTGTGAATACGCTTACCCAGTTAAAATGCCACAAGAAGGATGTGCTGGAAAAACTGCTCATAGTACTGTCACCTTTTGCACCGCACATTGCCGAAGAACTTTGGGAAAAACTAGGCCACAAGGAAAGCATCATCAAGGCCGCTTATCCGGAATTCAATCCAGAATATGTGAAGGAAGATTCCTTCGAATACCCCATCATGATCAATGGCAAGCTTCGGACGAAAATCACGTTTGAATTGGGTAAAAACCCCAGGGAAATCGAGGCTGAAACCATCGCCAACGAAGTGGTGCAGAAATGGCTCGAAGGCAAAGCGCCTAAAAAAGTCGTGGTAGTGCCCGGGAAGATTGTGAATGTGGTGGTGTAGATGGAGGTCTGGGTGCTAGGTTCTTGGTGCTGGGTTTTGGGTGTTGTTGCGTTTGCGAAGCGTAATGCGTGCCTTTTTATTTCCGTAAACAATTGGAGATTTGACGATTCTGATTTAGCTTAGTCAGAACCAAGGGGTGTGCAAAATAGCCTTGAGAAATGAAGAAGAATCTATAAAAGGATGTGGTCTGATATATGAATATCTGCTAATTGTTGATATAGTCCTAGACGGTTAGTATTTATGGAAAATGATGCTCTTAAAAAGAGAATGGACAGATTTGTGTTAAAAAACATTTTTCTGCCAACTGTATTAACAGCTCTGCTTACAATTATCTTTTCAATGTTTGAATATGGAATAGGCTTTATAGTTTTTTCAGTCATAACACTACTTTTTGAACTAATTTTTCAATTTAACTATACCTATTTAATTGAGCTTGATGGCTCACAATCTGGAAGAATTATTGAGGTAACCTATTACAACTTTCTTGACAAAATAAAAAAAGAAGAGTTAAAAATGGAAGAAATTGTAAAACTGGAGCGGAATAAAAAAAATACCAGAACAACCATTGAATTAAAAAATCACAGATTGCTCGTATTGCGTCATATTAATGATTTATAATCCGCCATTCGAAATTTATAATGTCGAATCATCGAGCGTAAGATTTGCGATCCGCTAATCCGGTTGTTTAGTATTAAGCTGAAAGCTTGAAAAAAGATAACCACAAGTTACGCTTCGCTAAACTTGCGGCAGAAGGGCTAGGTAAAGCATACAAATTACAAAACTGAAGTCATAATCAAAACGTTGAATTTCGTATCTTTGAATAAACCGATCGAAATGAATATTCAGGCTGAGAAATTGGAAATAATGAGAATGATCCTGGAAACGGAAAATCCCGGCATCCTTGAGTCAATCAAAAAACTTTTTCTAAAGGAATCTCCGGTGGATTTTTGGACTTCCTTACCGCAGGAACAGAAGGATGAAATACTTGAAGGACTCGAGCAAATTGAGAAAGGAGAATCTGTGAAATATGACGATCTGATGAAGAAATACAGGCAATGAGAGAAGTGATTCTTTCTAAGCGAGCTTCACAAAAGCTTGAGGAAATTTTTACATATCTGGAATCTGAATGGTCATTAACTGCTAAAAATAATTTTGCCGACAAACTTGATCAAATACTTAATCACCTTAAAATATTCCCGGAAATCGGTCAACAATCCGACTTAGTAAAAGGGCTTCGACGAATAGTCATCACAAAGCAGACAACCATTTACTATAGGTTCGATAAAAACCACATTAAAATTGCCACCATCTTTGATACGCGGATGGATCCTAAAAAAGTATGGACCTAATACAAATAAGTTAACAACTAAGTTGAAGACACGGACGCAGGCGCAGTGATGGCTACGATTCTTTACTTGAGAAAAATACTTGCTTCATCCATCACATTGAAAAGCTCAGGGCTTTGAATATTAAAGCGAAACCAAAAATGACTAGGGAAAGGATAAACAAATTAATTGGATTTGGAATATTGATCTTTTTGATTGGATTCATCTTAGGTTCATTCTGGATAGAATATTTTCAGTGGTTAATTCCAGTCGGAACAATTATGACATTTCTGGGATTATTCTATTTCATTAAAATAACCGATTTGGTGGCTGAATTTACAAAAGATAAGCATGAAGATATCCTGACATATTTTTGGAATGTCCTTGTACTAAAGATCTGGACATTCATATTTATTTTATGGATGATAATCACGAACTTAATATTGTTAACAAAGGGAATAATATAAATCTAACCCGCTATTCGACATTTGAGATGTCGAATCATCGATTATAGGCCCTGCGATCCGGAAAAATCTAGACTAAACTGGAGCAAGCACCTCACTTGTGCCCCTACCTTGCTCAAATTCCCACGAACCAACAAGCCACAAATTTCACTACCTTCGAATACATCTCTATAAATTTATTGCGTATGAAAAATGGATTCCTGATCATCCTGACAAGTTGCCTATTCGTCGTTGGAATGCCTAAAAATCCATCATTTGCCCAGGACAATAAAAAGTTATTAAATTCAGCCCCACCATCCTTTTTCCCCAAAGCGGACCTGATGAAGTTCGGCGTGTTTTATTATCCCGAGCAATGGCCAAGGGAACAGTGGAAGCGCGACCTGGATAACATCGCGAAACTGGGTTTTGAATTTACCCACTTTGCCGAATTCGCCTGGACATTTATCGAACCAACAGAAGGAACCTTTGATTTCCAATGGCTGGATGAAGCCATAGATTTGGCAGATAAGGCCGGTCTGAAAGTAATACTCTGCACGCCTTCACTAACACCTCCCGCCTGGATGGGTGAAAAATATCCGGAGATTTATTTAGTAGGTGCTGATGGCCGCCGACGCGAGCACGGGATCAGGGCCAATGCTTCGCTGTCGAATCCGGTTTATAGGAAATATGTCAATAAGATCGTCACGAAGCTGGTGGAACGCTATGGAAAAGATAACCGAATTATAGGCTGGCAAATCGACAATGAGCCACTCGCCGTTCCTGATTATAGTCCGTCAGCCCGTAAGGCTTTTCAAGTGTGGCTAAAATCCAGGTACGGAACAATTGACAATCTGAACCAGGCGTGGGGTGGTAGTTTCTGGAGCACCCGGTACGACACTTTTGAACTGGTGATCATCCCCAATGCCGCGTTGAACGAAGAGGACAAACTCAGCCCCCATGCCCTGCTGGATTTTCAACGGTTTACTGCGGATGTTACTGCGGACTTTCTTGACAGTCAGGCCAAAATACTTCGTGAGTACATCCAACCTGATCAATGGATTTCCACCAATTATGTAAATGCAGTCTATGGCGCTGACCCTCGACGCACAGAGCAGCTCGATTTTGCGGCCTTTACCATGTATCCTGTTAATGGCGATAATTTCCTGGGCGGAAACAGTTTCAGGACCGGGAATCCATACAAGATAATGGAAAGCTGCGATTACTTCCGTTCGGTACGTGGCGTGACCGGTGTTATGGAACTTCAGCCCGGACAGGTAAACTGGGCGCCGATCAATCCCATGTTGCAACCGGGAACAGTCCATATGTGGCTGATGCAGGCATTTGGCGGCGGATGTTCATTTGCCTGTACTTACCGTTATCGCCATCCAATCTTTAGCAGTGAAATGTATCATGACGGTATCGTTGGAACGGATGGAGTTACACTGACGCAGGGCGGTTCTGAATTTATTCAGGCTATGGCTGAAATGAAGGATCTCCGAAAGCATTATAATCCCAGCAATACGATGCCGGCCAGATTTGCCAATCGCAAGACGGCTTTTTTGTGGAGTCATGACGTGATGTGGGATCTCGACATTCAGCCGCAAACTACGCAATGGAATACCTGGCATTTAAGAAATACCTATTCCTCAGCTGTAAAATCAACCAGCGCGCCGATGGACTTTATTGGAGAAAATGATGATTTCAGTAAGTACCCATTCATGATAACGCCGGCATACCAATTGATCGATGAAAAACTTGTCACCAAGTGGGAAGAATACGTGAAAAATGGCGGCCACCTGATCCTTACTTGTCGGACAGGCCAGAAAGATTCAAGCGGGCATTTTTTTGAGGCGCCCCTCGCAAAACCCATTTCCGATCTTATCGGTGCAGACATTGAGTTTTTTGATATGTTGCCCACGAATGTTATCGGCAAAGTGAAGTCCGGCACGAAGCAATATGACTGGAGTTGCTGGGGCGAAATCCTCCGGCCACATTCCGGCACTGAGGTTTTGGCAAAATACGAGGATCAATTTTATGCCGGAAAGCCAGCGGTAGTTAGTCGCAAACTTGGAAAGGGCACCGTCACATTCATCGGTGTCGTTACGCTTGACGGATCGCTTGAGCGCATGATTGTGAGGGATGTGTATGAGAAAGCAGGGATTGCAACAGAAGACTTACCTGTTGGCGTTTACGAAGAATGGCGCGATGGTTTTGTGACCGGTGTCAACTATACCGATTCAACATTCCGATTCGCCGTGCCTCATGGGAAAAAAGTACTTATAGGCAGCAACCCAGTAGCCCAGGGTCAGACGATTATCTGGCAGGAGTAAGTAGAAGTTTTTGTATTTAATTTCCCCTTCTTGTCAATTCAAACCAAAAATATCCTTTCATTAGTTTTGCAGGTGCTTTTTGTAATTATGGTTTCCAGTCCCTACATTTAAAACTATTAGAACCAATTAAACTATATACCTATGCCAGCCACTAAATCTTATGCCGCGCACAGCGCCACAGCGCCTCTCGAACCATGGACACTCCAAAGGCGCGACCCTAAACCAACAGACGTACAAATGGACATCCTGTATTGTGGCGTTTGCCACAGCGATTTGCATTTCGCCCGCAACGAATGGGGCATGACCGTTTTCCCCATTGTACCCGGTCATGAAATTGTAGGAAAAGTCACCGCCGTGGGCAGTGCTGTTACCAAATACAAAGTGGGCGACCATGCTGCTATTGGTTGTCTTGTGGATAGCTGTCGCGAATGTGATAATTGCAAGCACGATCAAGAACAGTATTGTACCAATGGTTTTGTATTCAGCTATGGAAGCATGGAGCGCGACGGCAGCGGTATGACGTATGGGGGCTACAGCAAAAGTATTGTTTGTCATGAAGATTTTGTACTCCGTATTTCCGATAAACTCGACCTCGCCGCAACAGCGCCGCTGCTTTGCGCCGGTATTACCACCTATTCGCCGTTGCGCCACTGGAAGGTAGGGCCGGGCATGAAGGTAGGTATTCTTGGGCTCGGAGGATTGGGCCATATGGGCGTAAAATTTGCCGTTAGCATGGGCGCCGAGGTGACGATGCTCAGCCATTCGCCTTCCAAGCAGGCCGATGCTAAAAAACTTGGCGCACACAAGTTTATTCTTACAAGTGACGAAGAACAGGCTAAATCGGTGGCTGGTTATTTCGATTTTATACTCGACACCGTTTCTGCACAGCACGATTACAACGCGTATCTCGGTATGTTGCGAACCAACGGGGTGATGGTCTGTGTTGGTGTTCCGCCTGCACCAACGCCGGTACATGCTATGAGCCTTGTTTTTGGCCGCCATACACTAGCCGGCTCGCTAATAGGCGGAATCGCCGAAACACAGGAAATGCTGGACTACTGCGCCAGACATAATATAGTAAGCGATATTGAAATGATTCGCATGGATGAAATAAATGAGGCCTACGAGCGGTTGCTGAAAGGCGATGTGAGGTATCGTTTTGTCATTGATATGGCTACACTGTAAACTTTTTAGATAAAGTTTAAAAGG
>JBGSYX010000552.1:0-5472 GCA_041750735.1 Cyclobacteriaceae bacterium | reverse complement strand
CACAGCTTGTAATAATACCTTGCACAGGAGGAGGATAAAGGTAAACAACAAGTACTATTGAATCCGTCCTGCACCTAAATTACTTGCAATCATGAACTACAAGACGCCCCTCTGGGTGAAAATAATTTCTGGTATTTTGTTCATTTCCTTGCTTGCTTTTCCTGCTTTCATGCAACGAAAAGCAAATCGCCCGGTTGAAAAAATCGATGATGCAGCTGCCAAAGCCTATGCCATGGATCTTTTTGGCTTTTATCTGAACGATGTCAGCAGTGACTTGGGGGTTCTGTTCACCCATGAATCGCCACAACTTGATCCGCGGCTCGATCATATTTTACCCACCATTGCTTCGATGGGAGCGGCTGTTTCGGTAGCTGATTTTAATAATGACGGATGGAATGACTTCTACCTCACTACCAGCAAGTATGGCAAATCAAACGTATTGTATAAGAACCTGGGTGACGGATCATTTGAAGAAGTCGCCGAAATGTTGGGTATTGGGAACGTGAACATCGAGGGAACCGGCGTATCAATGGGCTCTGTCTGGGCGGATTTCAATAATGACGGATTTGAAGACCTGTTTATTTACAAATGGGGTAAGCCAATGCTATTCCAAAACAATGGCGGATCGTCATTTACCGATGTAAGTAAAAAGGCCAATCTTCCTGAATGGGTTAACTCTAATTCGGCGATATGGCTGGACTATGACAATGACGGATTTGTTGACCTGCTTCTAGGGTGCTATTACAGAGAAACGATCGATCTGTGGCATTTGGAGAACACACAGATTATGCCGGAAAGTTTTGAGTATGCCAATAACGGCGGCAGAAATTTCCTCTTCCGGAACAATGGCAATGGAACATTTACTGATGTGGCACAACAAATCGGCATGACAAGCACACGATGGACTTTAGCGCTTGGCGCAAACGATTTTAATAATGATGGATTCCAGGATGTTTTTGTGGCTAATGATTATACTGTTGATGAACTATTTATTAATATGGATGGAAAGGAATTCGTAGAAATTGGCAAAGACGCTCAGATTGGGTATGCACCTAAAAGTGGCATGAATGTTTCAATAGCCGATATCTCTAATGACGGTCGTTTTTGTGTATACGTTTCCAACATTACCGAAATGGGTATATTGTTACAAGGTAATAATTTATGGGAGCCGAAAATGGATAATGGTAAACTGGATTTCGTAAACAGCGCCGGAGCTTTGGGAGTTGAACTCGGAGGTTGGAGTTGGGGATCACAATTTGGCGATCTTAACAACGATGGATTTCAGGACCTTTATTTGGCCAATGGATATATTTCAGCTACCAAAAACAACTCCTATTGGTATGACTATTCCAAAGTCACAGGAGGAAATAAAGCCATCATTTCTGATGCATTGAACTGGCCCGCAATGCAAGGCCGAAGCCAATCAGGTTATCAGCAGAATAAGGTTTGGATTAATAACCAGGCTGGGGTTTTTGCAGATGTTACAGATTATATTTCCGATATGCCACCCTATGATAGTCGGGCGGTAGCCATGGTTGATCTATGGAATCGGGGTGTCCTGGATGTAATTGTTGCTAATCAGAATGAGCAGGTTTCAATATTGCGAAATGAACAAAAACCCGGAAACAACTGGATTGCTTTTAAGCTGGAAGGCTCTTCGAGTAACTACAGCGCCATTGGAGCGAAAGTCACCCTGGTATGGGATGGATTCTCACAAGCACAGGTAGTCAGTGGGGGCATGGGCTTTAGTTCGCAAAATCAGCGTGCGCTTCATTTTGGCATTGGTAAGATAGACCTCATTGAAAAAGCCATAATTACATGGCCTTCCGGAAAGGAGAATATTTTGACAGCGCCAGAAATCAATATGTTACATGTCATAAAGGAAGGAAATGAATACAGTTGAGACAGTAGTTGCCGTGGAAGTCACATTCATGCAAAGGGTAGGGGCCTTCTTTCAAAAGTACATGGGGCCAATATTTATTTCACTAATCCTGTTGGTGGGTCATCTTTCATTTGGAATTCTTGAAGGGTATGGAAATCTAATTATTACCGTTTTGACCTGCATGGTCATAGAAATCGTAGTTGGCAGACTTTATACTGGGTCCTGGAAGAATTTGGCAAGCGCCTATATTTCCGGAATTAGCGTAAGTATCCTTGTTAGATCCACCGTTGTGTGGCCGTATATTGTTACCGCGGCAATTTCCATCCTATCCAAATACGTAATCCGCTACAAAGGCCGGCACATCTGGAACCCATCTAACCTGGGTATTTCATGGATGTTGCTTATTGCGCCTGCTTTTGTAGCCGGCCTGAGTGTGCAATGGGGCAATAACCTACTGCCTATGGTCGTCATCTGGATTTTGGGGATGGTTATTGTTTATCGCGCAAAGCGATTGCATATCACACTAACCTATATCGCAAGTTTTCTTGCGTTTGCGTATTTCAGAAGTTTAATTACCAATGATCCGTTTCTGGCTGAAGTGGCACCACTTACCGGACCAATGTATCAATTGTTTATTTTCTTTATGATCACCGATCCTCCTACTAACGTAAGAAGCAGGAAAGGGCAAATACTGGTGGTGTTTCTCGTTGCGGTAGTTGAATTTGTACTTCGCTTGAACCAATTTATTTATGCACCTTTCTATGCATTGACCATCGTGGGTCCGTTGGCAAAAATCATCGATTTAAAACTCAAGTCAAGGGAGTCAATAAAAGTATCATCGCAAAAATGATCTAAAATCCAGAGCAGAGAGTTACTTTACGGAGTTGAGATGTACTAATTAAAGAATTTTTATGACTAATAGTAGATTTGGCGCCGAGATTAACACTGATCGTGACTTTTTTATTTTTCTCACTTGTAGCAATCGCAGGGGAATCAGCTCGAGAACTTTTTAAGTTTGCAAAATACAATTATGACCAGGGGGAGTATCAAAAAGCACTGGATTTTATCAATCAGGCTATTAACGTAGAATCCGATTACACGAGCGCATATCTACTGCGTGCCGAAATCTGCTTGAAACTGGGAAATTATAAATCAGCAATAGAGGATGCTTCGCGGATTATCGATTCCGAAGGAACCACTTCAGCCCTGATTACCAATTCGTATATGATCAGGGGAGAAGCCTATTACCATCAGACGCAATACCAACTCTCCCTGCGGGATCTATTAACATGCGTGAACATTGAACCTGGAAATGCGAAAGCTCATTTCCTTATAGGATTAGTTCACCTTGGTAATGCTAACCTTTTTCCGGCCCTCGAGAGTTTTGATAAATCCATAAAATTCGACCAACAGCAAGCTGAATACTACTATTATCGGGCACAAGTCAAGGTTGATCTTTTTAAGCCCATTCCCGGAACTGATACGTATGATGGAATTATGTCTGATATTCAATCGGCTCAAACACTTAACGCTGCCGACCACCGGTCCTATGACCTCAAGTGCAAAATGCTGAAATTGAACGCTGAGCGCCAGAAGGATATTTACCTGGCCGAACTAGACAAAACAATTGAATTATTTCCAGCGCAAGCTGAATTCTATGGACAACGAGGCATGGCCCAGGTGCTTGATTACAAATTCGTTTCGGCGATCGATGATTTTTCCATGGCAATAAATCTCGCAGGACCAGATGAATCGCTGCTTCGAAATCGGGCACTGTGCTATCATAATCTTGGTCAGTACCACAACGCTGTCAAAGATTATAACGAAGCAATCGAGTTGATGATTAAGGCATTTCAGGCTACTGATGATAAATCAACCAAAAGTCTGCTCGGCGAAACACTTGTGATGCGTGGGCGCACTTTTGAAGCTGCTGGGCAACCTGACAATGCTTGTGAAGACTTCTACAATGCCGCCAAACTTGGCTCCAAAAATGGTTTGAATAACTACCGGAGAAACTGCAACGTGTACAACTGATAATTTTGGCTTAAACTCCACTTATTGGCTGGAATTCAGATTATTTTTTATGATTAATCAGTAATTTAAGACCATTAATTTCCACCTATCCTGTCATGCCATGGTTGCTACACTTGTACACGTTTGGGTCAAACCAGAAAATGTTGATGACTTTATAATAGCCTCTACAAAGAATCATAAGAAATCCATTAGAGAAAGCGGTAATTTTCGTTTCGATTTACTGCAAGATGCTAATGATAAATGCAAGTTTATCTTATACGAGGCGTATGATTCAGAAGCTAGCGCTGCAGCTCATAAAGAAACAGACCATTATAAACTCTGGCGAGACACTGTCGCCGAATGGATGGCTCTACCTCGACGGGGCGATAAACATGTGGTTCTTGCTCCCGATTCAACCCAGTTATGAAAGCATTTGAACTAGCTACTATACCGTCAACACACTTTGGGGCAGGTACAGTTTCACGCATTCCTGAAATCATTAAATTCTATGGGAAAAAGGCACTTTGTATTACCGGAAGACATTCCTTTGTCTCGTCAAACCATTGGTCGATACTTCTGGAGAAGTGTAAAGTAGTTGGAATTTCAATAAAACATGAAGTTGTTGATACCGAGCCCACCCCAACCATAATAGATAATATCATTTTGAATAATGGCGGATGGTTACCGGACGCTATCGTTGCTATAGGGGGTGGCAGTGTTATTGATGCCGGAAAAGCTGTTTGCGCCATGCTGTGCCTGGAGGGATCCATTTCTGATTACCTGGAGGGGATTGGAAAAAAGGCTCCTTCGGGCAAAAAGATACCTTTTATTGCCGTTCCAACCACTGCCGGAACAGGCGCTGAAGCAACGAAAAATGCGGTAATAAGCCAGGTTGGGGAGCAGGGGTATAAACGTTCTATCAGGCACAATAATTATGTTCCCAACGTAGCTGTTATAGATCCTGAACTAACGCTGAGTTGTCCGAAGGATGTTACGGCACGAAGCGGTATGGATGCCTTTACCCAATTGCTCGAATCATATCTGTCAACAAATGCTAATCCTTATTCAGATGCCTTGGCAGTCGATGGAATACGTCATGTACGCAACGGAATGCAGACGGCATTCTTCGAAGGAAGTAATCTGGATGCGAGAAGCGACATGTCGTATGCCGCATACCTATCCGGTATCACACTTGCTAATGCCGGCCTGGGAACAGTGCATGGATTTGCCTCTTCTATCGGTGGATATTTTGATATTCCGCACGGTCAGATATGCGCGTGTATGATGTCGCCGGTAAATAGAATAACCGTAAGAAATCTGCGAAATACTGTCTCCGGACATTGGGCACTTTATAAGTATGCCCGTATCGGAAAGTTATTCAGTCAGGATAAAAACAGATCTGATGCGTATTATATTGATCTGCTTCTGGAGTTGATCGACCGATGGACCATGGAATTTGGAATTAAAAAACTCCGGATTTACGGAGTAAAAAAGGATGATTTTACCAGAATCGTGGCCCAAACCGGAAATAAATACAATCCTGTAGGATTGAATGCGAATGAACTGACAGAAGCCTT
>JBGSYX010000551.1:0-24582 GCA_041750735.1 Cyclobacteriaceae bacterium | reverse complement strand
AACCTGGCAAGGCGAAAAGGGTAAGTCGATTATTGGCGTCGTGAATTATCTGGCCTCCAAAGGCATTAATTCCATCTATTTCCTCACCATGAACATCGGTGGGGATGGCAAGGACGTATGGCCTTATACGAACCCGGAAGAGCGTTTCCGGTTCGATTGCAGCAAGCTGGATCAGTGGGAAATCGTCTTTGACCACATGGAAAAATCGGGCATGATGCTGCATATCGTAACCCAGGAAACAGAAAATGAATTGCTTCTCGACGATGGTGGAACAGGCCCGATGCGCAAGATGTACTACAGGGAATTGATCGCCCGATTTGGCCACCATTTAGCCGTAACCTGGAATATGGGTGAGGAAAATGGTCCGGCAGATTTTACCCCCAACGGCCAGACGATCGAACAACAAATGGCCATGGTGGATTTTATGAAGCACAATGACCCATATCAGAACTTTGTGGTGATCCATACACATGCCGCACCACAATACAGGTATGGAATTTTTGAACAGTTGTTAGGCCAGATTCATCTCGACGGCCCATCGATTCAGATTGGTGATCTAAAATCAGCGCATGCTGAAACGCTGCATTGGACGAAGGCTTCAGCGGAAGCAGGCAACCCGTGGGTGGTTTGTATTGATGAAATTGGTCCGGCATGGCGAGGTGTCGACCCGGACGACAGGACCGACAATAACCAGGACACCGTGCGAGCCGAGGTACTTTGGGCAAACCTGATGGCCGGAGGCAGTGGCGTTGAGTGGTATTTCGGCTACAAGAACCACAACAACGATCTAAACTGCGAGGACTGGCGATCACGCGACCGGATGTGGGATTATACCCGAATCGCCATAGACTTCTTTCAGCAATATGTGCCGTTTGGCGAAATGCAACCCATTGATACGTTAGTCAGCCCGAATGCATGGTGCCTGGCTAAGGCCGGCGAAAGTTATCTCGTTCACCTGCCCTATGGAGGTGAAGCAACAATCGATTTGCAGACAGTAAACGGAGAATTTACGGCTCATTGGTTTAATCCAAGAACCGGGGGTGATATGGTAGAAGCTCCAGTTATCCAGGGCGGGGCCGTTGTGGATATTGGACAGCCTCCAATGGATGTAGATAAGGATTGGGCCTTATTGATCAGTAAAAAATAATAGCTTTACAAAGACGACAGTAATCCAATCGCATGAAACTTACAAGGTTATACAAAGAATTCTTTGAAAGTGAAAAGGCCGGCGGTATCGTGCTCCTGGTTTGTACAGCCTTATCGATAGGACTTGCGAACTCAGCTTTTGGCAATCAGTATATACAGTTCCTGCAAACTGATATATCAGGCCATACTATCGTACAATGGGTAGATGATGGACTTATGGCCATTTTTTTTCTGTTGATTGGCCTTGAATTGGAACGTGAGATTTACCAAGGGGAACTTTCCAACTTCAAAGATGCCTTATTACCCATCATGGCTGCAATTGGCGGAATGCTGGTGCCTGTTAGCATTTATTTCCTGTTAAATATTCATTCAGAATCCTTAGCAGGCGCAGGAGTACCCATGGCAACAGATATCGCCTTCGCGCTTGGTATACTAGCATTGCTCGGCAACCGTGTTCCCTTATCTCTGAAAATTTTTCTGACAGCACTCGCAGTGATAGACGATCTGGGAGCCGTCCTTGTTATTGCACTATTTTATACCGGAGCAATAGATTGGACAAATCTTGGGATATCGCTGGGAATTTTCGGATTTTTAATCACCCTCAACCGGCTTAAGGTTCACAATCTTTTTCCTTACATCCTTGGCGGAATAGCCATGTGGTATTTTATGCTGAACTCAGGCATACATGCCACGATTGCCGGAATCCTCCTGGCATTTACTATACCCTTTACCCATGGAAAAAAGAAATCGCCGTCCTATATTTTGCAGCACTTTCTCCACACGCCGGTAGCCTTTATCATTCTTCCAATCTTCGCGGTGGCCAACACTGCAATCGTTATCGGCAGTACTTGGGTGGATTCGCTTTGGCAGGCAAATAATCTGGGTATCATGGCCGGATTAGTGATCGGCAAGCCGCTGGGCATTGTGCTTTTTTCATTCATAGCAGTGAGTGTGGGTATCGCTAGTTTACCATCGGATTTACGCTGGCGTGAAATTATCGGAGTTGGATTTTTAGGCGGTATAGGGTTTACCATGTCTATTTTTATCACGTTTCTGGCATTTGAAAACCCGGCTTTAATTGACAGCGCAAAAATATCCGTAATAATTGCCTCGTTGGTTGCGGGCTCTATCGGCATGATATGGCTGAAAGTAGTACTCAAAAATCCAGTTCAAGACGAGTTGGAGGATTGACGTGGTAAATTCACCATTATTCGTATAATCATGATTCCGAAAGAAATGAATCAGTTGCAGGAGAAAGTTATCGGGTGTTTTTGCATCGATCCGGGTTTTTCACCATACAATGGTAATTTCAATTTTGTGCTTTTATGCTGATTTTGCAGTACTCAATTAAGTTAATGTCGAGGCAAATATTATTTTTTCTGGTAGTAATCGGATTATGCGCCTGTGCTCCGGTTAGCCCGAATATGGTATATCCAGGAGCAAGCTGGCTAAAGGTAAGTCCGACCAGCGAGGGAGTCGATGAAAACGTAATGATGGAAGCGCTTCGGTTTTTGGAATCCAAGTGCTTTGAGGATGGCCTTGAAGAAGTAATGATTATTCGAAATGGCAGGGTAATTTTTCATGGTGATTCGGTTTTGAAAAAACACAATATCTGGTCGTGTACAAAGTCTTTTACCAGCACGATTCTCGGACTTATGATCGCCGATGAATTGGTACACCTTGACGATACTGTTTGTCATTTTGAGCCATTATTATGTGAAAAATATCCAACGGCAACCTTCAGGCATTTTATAACGATGACTTCTGGTTACAATGCGATAGGCAGCAGCCGATGGGGAGAAGCCAGTGAAGACTGGTCACTTACTCCATACGCTCCTACCGAACCTCTATTTGCCCCCGGTACACAATATGCCTATTGGGACGAGGCTATGATGATATTGGGACGGACGCTTACGAAAATCCTTGGAAAATCAATGAAGTCCTATTTCGATGAAAAAATTGCATTGGAAATTGGCTTTGGCGAATGGGAATGGGGTGCCGAGGGCGAGGTGGCTGAGTGTTCCATCAACAATGGCTGCACCGGCATCATCTGCAATGCATCACAACTGGCGAGGTTCGGACATTTATTCCTAAACCGGGGCCAATGGGACATAAAGCAGCTAATACCGGAAAACTGGATTGCGCAGGCAACCACAGTGCAGGTTGCCGATTCAATCCCTGTTGCCAGTACTGACCGACAGGGCGTCCGTGGAAGTGGCTCCTACGGATTCAACTGGTGGCTTGCCGGCGGCTTATCGCCTTTGCCCGATGCGCCAGTAAGAACCTATTATGCAAGTGGGCTCAACCACAATGTTTGCTTCGTAATACCAGAATGGAATATGGTCATCGTTCGAATGGGAGTTGATGGTAACCCAACCGAAGGAAAGCATATCGTGTGGAATGAGTTTTTAGGTAAACTGAAAAAGGGCGTATTGCTCTAACCCATTATTATCCCCCATTTTCGTGTGATAAATTTTGCATAGAGCTACAATGAAAAATCATGAATAGCTATGTTCTGGTTAAATTGCCTATTATAAGTTTGATAGATTAGTTTTATCCCAAAAAGGATACTCGGTGAGCACCACCTGAATTTAACTGATCTCGCGGTTCATGACCTTCTTACGAAATAGTACCGGACTTTCCGTGTTTTTTCCAATTTACCTTTTCGACAACTTTAAGAGTATACTTTGGAGCTTAGCTTTCATGAAGAGCGACTCAATATTTTTAAATTATTCTAAAAATTCATAGGGGCAAAATCCCGAATACTCGTCTTTAAGTTGATTGGGCTCTGCATTGTTTTGGTTTATGCAAAGACGCGGAGTAAATTTGACTATGCAAAATCCTGGAATAATGAAGAGAATTATCTTACTAACGCTCCTACTTATATGGTCAAATGGTGTTTTAAAAGCTCAAAACCGCCAGGCAGCCTTTGATATGAACGAGCGCCTTGGACGTGGTGTCAACATGGGCAATTGCTTTGAAGCACCATCGGAAAATGAATGGGGCAATCCATGGAAACCTGAGTATTTCAAAATTATGGCCGATCTGGGATTTGACCATGTGCGCCTCCCGGTGCGCTGGGAACCTGCCGACCGGAGCATAGCGACAGCGCCATACACAATAAATCCGGCCTTTTTTAACCGCATCCAGCAGGTGGTCGATACAGCACGCAAATACAAACTTCACATTATCGTAAACATGCATCATCACGAAGCCCTATTCGAAGACCCAGACGGACAAAAGGAAAGGTTCCTATCACAGTGGTACCAGATTGCCGATTATTTCAAAAGCTATCCGGATACCTTACTTTTTGAGGTGATGAACGAACCACATGGGAATCTCACCCCTGACAAGTGGAACATATTTTTTGCTGACGCACTCGCGGAAATCCGCAAGACGAATCCTACCCGCATGGTGCTCATGGGTACGGCAGATTATGGAGGACTTGGAGGATTATCAAAACTCCAGGTTCCTGATGATGATAATGTCATCGTCACGGTTCATTATTATAATCCGTTCAATTTTACACACCAGGGTGCTGAGTGGGTTGGCGAACAGGCGGATGCATGGCTTGGCACCAAATGGCTGGATATAGAACCAGAGCGCGAAACGGTTCAAAGTGAATTTAGGGCTGCCTTGGACTACTCTACCGCCAATAATGTTCCCGTGCATGTAGGGGAATTCGGCGCATACAGCAAAGCCGATATTGAATCACGCGAGCGCTGGACGACTTACCTGGGGCGCTATTTTGAGCAAGAGAATCTAAGTTGGGCCTATTGGGAATTCAGCGCTGGGTTCGGCATTTACAATCCATCAACGAAGCAGTATGTAGATCCACTCGTTGATGCGCTGCTGCACAATCCGATGCCGGAACCTACCCCTATTTCGAGAAAGATCATTTACTCGAGTAACTTCTCTAGCGGTACCGATGGCTGGTCGCTCAATGCCAGCAGCGGCGCGTCAGGCAGTCTCGAGGCTTCCGGCGGCAAACTCGTTGCCACCATAAACAATGGCGGCACTCAGGCGTGGCATGTGCAATTGACCAAAAGTCCATTCAGTTTTCAAAAGGACAAGATGTACCGGATCAAGGTAGTAGCCAAGGCAGAAACCAATCGAAGCGCGACGTTTTATGTCGGAAAAAACAGCGACCCCTGGACATCTTACAGCGGGTATTCGGGGCTCAATTTTACTACAACAGAGCAAACTTTCATAGTCGCATTTACCATGGGTAGCCCTACGGACAATGCTGCACGCCTCGCATTTGACTTCGGAACAGATGCCAGCGACGTAACCATCAGCGAGATCAAGGTGGAGGAACTATATTTTCCCATAACAGGTATGGAAACGATACAAAAGGGCAACGTAAAGTTTTATCCTAATCCCACTTCATCCTGGATTTATATTGATAATTCAGCGGGTTTCAGTCGTGCGGCACTCTATGACATGAATAGCCGTGCCATGGCGAATTACCAATTATCTGCTTCCCGGCAATCCCTGAATCTGGAAGGAATTCCGGCGGGACTGTATGTGATTGTGCTTTCTGGAAATGGATCGAGCCAAAGACTAAAGGTTTTGAAACAGTAGACGTTTACTATACCGACTTAAGTCTGGCGCCTCTTGCTCGATTTTGCCTTTGGATTAAAATCCAGGCAGAGCTGAGTCCAATAATCCAGGTCTGCATCAGAATCGATAACTCCTGATTGCACAAAGACAAAGCCTTTCATCGATTTGCCTGTAAAATCCATGGGTCTGCACCCTTTATTTGAAAGGGCTGCCTGGTGAAGTTCAGGATCGATGCGCACCATCAGTTCATTCTTCATAACACCTATGCACATTTTATCATCGACCATAAAGCACAAGCCACCCATCATTTTCATTTCGGTGTAGTGAACCTGCTTGTGTGCCAGGTTTCTCCTGATTCTGTCAGCTAAAAACTCATCATACGCCATGGTGCTGGTTAGGATTTTGGTTTAATAATATATAGATCACGGTCGCACTGGGGTGCCGTCATTATTTCTGAGCTGCGTCCAGTTGTAGTCAAATTTGGGCAATGGGTATTTGGCTGCTTCCTTCTCATTGATATCCACTCCAAGTCCGGGTTTTTCCACAATTTTCATGAATCCTTTTTCCATGAACGGTGCGTCCGGAAATACCTCGCGAAGTTTTTCGTTGAAATTGACCGCTTCCTGTATGCCAAAATTCCAGACAGCGAGATCGATATGGGCATTTGCTGCATGTCCGACAGGCGATACATCACCGGGGCCGTGCCAGGCGGTGCGAACGTTGAACCACTCGCCAAGTCGAGCTACTTTCATAGCAGGTGTGATGCCGCCGATTTGAGAAATATGAATACGGATGAAATCGATCTGCCTAAGCATCATTTGGTCGAGCCACTCATTCTGGTTGTTGTACAACTCACCCATGGCGATAGGCACTGAAGTTTTTTCGCGTATAGTTTGCATCCAGTGCCTGTTTTCGGGTGAGATAGGATCTTCTATGAAAAATGGGCGGTATTGTTCCAGGTTGCGCATCATATAGATCGCATCAGTCGGTTGAAGACGTTCATGAATGTCATGGAGTAATTCAACTTTTTCCCCACATACCTTCCTCACATGATCGAACATGTCGATGGTTCCTTTCATATACTCAAAGGTGTCCAGCGTATTATCAACCGGCTGCCCGAAGTCGTTGGTTTTGTAGTCAGGCGATACCGAAAGATGCGTAGATCCATATCCGCCAAGTTGGATGCGCACATGCCGCCACCCTTGCTCCATGAACTTTTGGACGTTTTCAGCAACTTCCTCCTTGGTCTTGCCCGAGGCGTGAGTGTAGGTATCTACGGCAAAGCGGCATTTCCCTCCAAGAAGCTGATATACCGGCATATTTGCCAATTTACCTTTAATGTCCCACAGCGCCTGGTCGAGTCCGCTCAATGCATTATTCAGTACGGGCCCATTTCTCCAGTATGAACTCACATAAGCCGTCTGCCAGATGTCTTCGATGTTATGCACCGATTTCCCGCGGCAGAAATCGTCGAGGTACTTGTCAACTGCCACGACAACAGCGTGTGCTCGTTGACGAAAGGTGGCGCATCCCAGACCGTATAGTCCGGGTTCGCTGGTTTCTACTTTCACCACGACGAGTTCTATTCCGTTTGGGGCTGTGGCGATAGCTTTTACTTTCGTAATCTTTACGTCAGGAAGGTTATAGGTTTTCTGAACTGTTTCCGATTTACTTGAGAAGGGAGCCATGGCGAGTGGTGATAATAATGCGCCTCTGAGTAATTGTCGTCTTTTCATGAGTGATGGATTGGGATTGTTGAAATTACATTATTCAATGATCAAATTCAAAATGAATTCAATGCCCGCTAACCTGTTGCTTTGTCAACACGATAATAATTTTCATTATTTTTCCATAAAAATTGCATACACACGAGATGGTTACAATCAGGACGGCAAGGTCATCAGACGCAACTGCAATAGCGGACATTTACAATTATTATATCGAACATACCGTAGTCACTTTCGAGGAAACAGCTATTAGCTCAACTGAAATGGAGGCCAGGATCAGTTTGGTTCTCGACAAACAGCAACCCTGGATTGTCTGCGAAAAGAATGGCGAAGTGGTCGGCTATGCGTATGCGGGAGAGTGGAAGTCGCGATGTGCGTATCGGTATTCGCTGGAAAGTACCGTTTATCTGAAACACGGAGAGGAAGGTCATGGATATGGTTCAGCGCTCTATTCGGAGCTTATCAGCCTTGTGAAAGCGAAAAAGTACCATGCCATGATTGGCGGCATTGCACTTCCCAACGAAGCCAGCGTGGCACTACACGAGAAGTTTGGATTTAAGATTGCAGGCCGGTTTGAGGAAGTCGGTTACAAATTTGACCAATGGATCGATGTGGGTTATTGGCAGCTGATTTTTTGAAGGAGGAGCTGAGATAGTTATGAGTTATGAATTATGAATTATGGCTTGCTTGTGACTTAAGACTTATGACTTATGAACCCACCAATCTCCTACTTATTTCATTTCACTTCCCAGACAACTTTAGCATTGGCATTATCCACGGTCATGATCAGGCGGACCGGCGATGGCAAAAGTATAAGCCTCACACTCCTGTTAGGGTATTGCTCTGACTCCACCAGCAGGCCTTCATTGGGTCCCACGCCATAAGCAATATTACCGTTGGTGTCTATTTTTTCGATGTACTTTTTAGCAAGGTAGGCTATTGGGAGGAGCACATCCGTTTCCGGACAATATTCGTCATGCACGGCTTGAAGGACTTCCTCCAGGTAATCTTCGTATTTCTCCAGAAAATCATCTTCGCTGTCGTGCAAATTTTCTTCTACCTGGTCATAGGCATCGTCGTTGTAATCGAGTGCGGCAAGCAGATTTCGCTTTACCACCAGGCCCACGAGGTCGCTGTTTAATTGCTTGAAGTCCATACTGTAAAAAGTTTGTTCGGCAAAACTTTCAAAAAGTATAGTACTGTGCAAATAATCTACTCTATTTCTTTTATCAACACTGACCAGACGCGGATATGACGGGCTTTTTGAATCAATAAAATGAACCGTCCTTGGCGAAAACATGGGATTATCCTTTATTTTTACAACCATTAAATGAAATAAAAACAACTATTACACCATGGATGCAGAAGTAAAAAGAAAAGCCGAACAATGGCTTCAGAGCAATATCGATCAGGAATCCAAAGTAGCTATTGAGCGGATGATGAAAGCATCGGACCCGACCGAACTCGTTGATTCGTTTTACCAGGATCTCGAATTTGGAACAGGCGGCTTACGCGGTATCATGGGTGTTGGCAGCAACCGGATCAATAAATACACAATAGGGAAAGCCACGCAAGGTCTGAGCAATTACCTTCTCAAAGCATTCCCTGGCAAGCCGGTTAGTGTGGCTATAGCACACGACAGTCGCAATAATAGCCCTTTCTTTGCCGATATTACGGCTTCTGTGTTTTCGGCCAATGGTATTAAGGTGTTTTTCTTTACAGAATTGCGCCCTACTCCCGAGTTGTCTTATGCCATTCGTACGCTGGGTTGCCAAAGTGGTGTTGTACTGACGGCTTCGCACAATCCAAAAGAATACAATGGTTATAAAGCCTATTGGACAGATGGCGCGCAAGTGACCCCGCCTCATGACGAAAACATCATTGCCGAGGTAAATAAAATTGCTTCGATCAATGATGTAAAATTTACAAAAAATCCAGCCCTCATTGTACCGATAGGTAAGGAGATCGATGAAAAGTATCTGGCGGAAATTCAAAAACTCAGTCTATCACCGGAATCCATTGCCAGGCAAAAAGATCTGAAAATAGTTTTTTCATCCATACATGGCACTGGCATTACACTGGTGCCTGAAATCCTGCGGCGGTTCGGATTCCGAAACGTTCGCATCGTAGAAGAGCAGGCTATTCCGGATGGCAACTTCCCGACCGTAGTCTATCCGAATCCGGAAGAAGCGGAGGCAATGAACCTTGCGCTGAAAATCGCTGAGAAAACGGATGCAGACCTCATCATGGCAACCGACCCAGACGCTGACCGCGTAGGTATTGGTGCGAAAAACCACCGCGGTGAATTCCAGTTGCTCAATGGAAACCAGACAGGGGCCTTGCTTATATACTACATGCTCACCAAATGGACAGAAAACCAAAAGCTCGATGGTAAACAGATGGTGATTAAAACCATCGTAACTACCGATCTCATAAAATCCATCGCTGCCAAATACAAGGTTGATTGTTATGAAACCCTTACGGGGTTCAAATACATAGCCTCGGTAATCAGGGAGTTGGAAGGCAAGATGGAATATATTGTTGGTGGAGAGGAAAGTTATGGTTACCTCATCGGAGATTTCGTCCGCGACAAGGATGCCATTGCGTCCTGCGCTATGATCGCTGAAATGGCTGCCTGGGCTAAAGACCAGGGCATGGGTGTCTTTGATTTGTTAATTGATATCTACAAGCAGTTTGGGTTTTATAAGGAATCGCTGATTTCCATTACAAGGAAAGGTAAAAGCGGAGCTGAGGAGATCCAGCAAATGATGGTGGATCTTCGCGCCAAACCACCAAAATCCATCCAGGGCTCACCTGTCATCGCGGTAAGCGATTATAAAACTTCCGAAAAGACTGACCTACGTACCGGAAAGAAGTCAAAGTTGGACTTCCCAAAATCCAATGTGCTCCAATTTGATACAGAGGATGGTAGCAAGGTTTCTGCCCGTCCTTCTGGCACGGAGCCAAAAATAAAGTTTTATTTCAGTGTGAAAGAACCACTTGCCTTAGCAGCGGATTTTGATAAAGTGCAGGCGCAGCTCGACAAAAAAATAGAGGGGATCATTAAGGAGATGTCCCTTAAGTAGCAGAAAATTCTATAAAAAACCCAGGGGTCAGCACTGTACTTACTGCCCCTGGGTTTTTCTTTATTATTTTTTTATTAATACCTCGGCAACGAAGGCTTATTGCTTTGTAAGTATTTCATAGTAACGCGAGAACGATTGTCCTTCAATATTTCTGGTTTCCTTGAGAAAATGGCCGCCGACAATTTTGTAAACCACATTGGAGCCAAACCCTGCATAAATAGGCAATATAAAATCGCCAATTTTAGTCCCATCAGAAGCATAGACAGGTTCGGTAATGCCATCAAGAGATTCGATCGTGAGCGTACAATTACTGGTATTAATACTGTAGGTGCCGGTATAGCCATTGTTTACGGTTGTTCTTTTGTATCCTGCCGTTCCGCCGCAAAAGTCCGTGAGTTGTGGGCTCACATTCTGTGTTACTTCAGATAACTGTCCTGCTACTGCACCATCTTCAAAAAATTTAAGGAAATCCCATCTTACCATTATTGAGGTGTTGTATTTTACGGTCCTGTGGCTGGATGTTCCAAAACAATTGTCATAGAAACTGTTTCCATCGCTGTCGCAACATCCGGAAATTGTTCCTTCAACCATATCCTCCTGCATAGCCATTCGATCTATGTTATTGTCTCTGTAAGACAGTATCCATTCCCAAATTCTGCCATTCTTGAAGTCGCAGATGGAGCTATTTTCGTCCTCGATAAGCACTGGCAGATCCCAATCAATCAATGGGGAGCCATCATCTTTTCTTGGAATAATTTTTATATCAAATGTAGTTGGCAACTCCCAACCATCCGGATTGAAGTCAAAATAGAATACACTGATCGAATCTGTTTCTTCTTCTTTAGCCATAGGAACATTAAAGTGACTTTTACTGCCCTTCACATAAATCGAAACGGAGCCGATTGAAATGGATGGTGTTTTTTTTATTATTATCCGTTTTATAATTCCTTTGACCCAGAAAATACTATCCTTATCGATTTCCAGGATTGCCGATGAAGTTACGGATTCAAGTGGGCCATTTACTTCCGTGGCATTATCGAACTTTAGACTTTTCGTAGCCTTATCAGGATCGGCTACGCTAATGATCCCTATGCTAGGAGAGGGATCATCTTCGGTGCTTTCTTTACAGGAATCTAAAAGAACAGGGCAAAGCATAAGAATACTTGCCAGAATTCTGGTTTGTAGTAGAATGTGGTTCATGGTATAATTTGGTTTTTTGGATAAATTACTATCTTAGAATCCGAACCTGAAATACCGCAAATGAGGTATTTTATCTAACACCATGAAAAGAACATATAGCCACATCGATATAGCCCGGGCTTTTGGAAAGCAGGATTATATTATCTACGAAAAGGATTACAAGGAGCAACTTCTACGAAAACTGAACGAAACAAGTCTTTGGGCTGCCGGGAAATGTTTTTCACTTATAGGTAACACAAATACCTGGCGCACTGAAATGGTAACAGGGAAATCGCTTGAAGTGTCAGGGTACGAAAAAGAGGAAGTATTGAACCTGAATGCACAGTTTGTGGTTCAATTTATAGTTCTGGAAGACCTGCCTTTTGTTATGGAAATCACGAGAGTCGGGATGGAATATTTACATCGCTTGCCACTTGAGCAACGAGAATTAATGTATGTCACCTATTTTACTCATGCAAAACGTAAAGATGGTCAGATCGTAGTTATTCAGAATCAAAGTATCCCTTTGGTTTTCGACGAGCAAAAAGTGCCTTTTATTTTTGGGAACATCATTTCTGATATCACCTATTTGAATCCGACAAATATACCTCATGCATTGGTTGTAAACCGGCATACTAACGAACAATTGCATATAGATCCCGTAAAACTCCAGTTACAAAAGTACAACACGGTCTTTACACGGCGCGAAAAGGAAATGATCGCACTACTTATCCAAGGATACTCAAGCAGGCAAGCCGCTGAAGCACTGAACATCAGTTACGAAACAGCAAGAACTCATCGGAAAAATCTATTGCAAAAAGCTGATGTCCACAATACCAATCAATTAGTTAGGTATGTGCTGATGAACGAGCAGATTTTGGAGGGGTAATTTTGGTTGTTACCACCTCCATGCCGATTATTCCTGAATAACTAGTCAAGCTAAAAACAGCTCCGAAATACGATTGATTCCCATCAACATAACGATATAGCTGCGAATCGGAGGTATCTACCTTTGAGTTTTTACTTCTTTACAAGCACGCAACGGGTTGCAAGCATGTATGTCCGGGTTAGTTATTTTGCCTGCATTATCAGCGAAGCGACTTCGCTCCAGTTTACCTGGTTCGCAAGAAGCTGGCCGTAATGAGGATGCCCGTTGTTTTGGTAATATTCTTCCATTTGAGTATCGGTCATCTCTGGATACACAAAAGTCATAAATTGAATAGCCGAGGGTGGCAACGACTTGTCCCAGTAATCGGGGTTAAAACGCATGAGTTGCAGGCCTTCGTTTTTCCCGTTGGCCTTCAATACCACATGCGTATCATGACCACTATAGGCAGGCGTATTCAGTTCCTCTTCAGAAAAATCGGCAATTTCCTGCTTCAGATAGGGTAAAAGAAATTCATCTTCCTGGCAGGAATAAAACTCAAGATACATATCCGCCAGCTCTTTTACCGTTACCGGAAGCCAGTAGGGCGGCCTATCAGGATTAAAAACAATCATTTGGGAAAAATGGCTATCACTTGATTCCAGATAGATGTCTACACCGGGTGCCAGCGCTTTCACGAGCGGGAAGACTGCGAAAATGCCATTAAGCTTAACAACAGCATCGTTAATCGTTTTTTCCTGAGCCGGACTGAAATTTTTTACCCCGGCATGATCATATTCCGAATCCGAATAATATTTGTAGTTCGGATTGGTGCCATGCCCTCCTTCGGTATTGTTGATATAAAATCTGTAGGATGGTGGTTCAACAACCCATTTGCCACCCCGCGCCAAATCGACTAAAAAAAGTTGAAATTCAAAAACAATCTCACTGCGCATTCCGTAGTTTGCCGCATTTCTTTTATAGTTGTCGTCCCAGATTTCAAAAGAGACGGCCGCAAGGTCAAACCCGACTGGCTTATTCAGTATAGGCGTATTCTGGTGGAACCATTCTGCAACATTTGCCTGATTTTTACAAAATTCAAGTTCTGTCGTAGTTTGTCCGGATTTATTACACTTAAACGACCATTTTCCCGGTTTGTCGGGGAGAAACTCCGATGGGTTTTGTGCATTTGTTTGAAGATAAAAGGCTAGAAAAAGAAAAGTCAATGCAGCCCGGCTATTTTTCATGGTCCTTTTTATGATTATAGTTTAACTCAAGTATGTGACAACATGTAAAATATGTTCTATTTTTCAGAAGCATGGACTGGCGTTAATGTAGCTGAAAGTGACCCTTCACTGGTAATATATTCTGTCCCACTTTCACTGATTTTCTGTTCATTCTTTTTAAACGTCCAGGTTATAACATAGCCTTTTTCGCTTTTGGTTATAGTACAATTCTTATCACTTAGTGCATCTCCGCCACCAGTGCACCAAATACTATAGTTGTCAATATCACTGACATAATCTGACCATTCACCGGAATACTGTTGCTCGGTGTATGAGCCTACGGCATTTATAATAAGTCCTAAACTAATATATTTACTATCAGGAGAATAGTCGAATTGAATATCGGTTTTTAGTACTTCAAATCCACGAACATTATCGTTTCTGATTCCTGCGGTAGACAGTTTCCCATCAATTGTTACTCTATGCGTTGAATACTCATCGTGAAATCCTTCTGCAGTTACAATCATGGCAAGCGGCTCTTCTTCATCAGTGAAATAATAAAAAGATTTGGACGGCTCTTCAGCCATGTTTTCAATGACAGCAATAATATTCCCCTGAGATTTTGTTTGAACTCTGGTACTACTTTGATTGACTTGTTGCAATCCACCCATATCGAAAGTCATTACTGTATCTCTTTTTAAAGTAGTTGTCGAAGTAATTTGACCATTTAGCACCCAGAATTTCGGTGGAAGCGGATTAATCAGAACAATAGCTGAACCCATAAATGCGTCAGCTCTGCCGCAAGGTTTCTGATGAGGAAACCAGGCCACAATTTGCCCGAACCCCGCTTTGTTCCCGGCCTTAAACTGAACAGTTACTTTGCCAGCTTCATCGGTAATTGCAACTCGCGGAGTTATTTCACCACCTCTTGTCCCTTTAAGTGGCATTTCAGGAGTATAGGACTTAAGCTGAACAGTGGTATCATTAAATACAATCCGGCGATTGGCTAAAGGCACGCCGTCGCAATCCTCCATTTTTATTTCCATGTCTATGGTTTCTCCCATATCAACCAAAGATTTTTCTGGTTTTATGGTTATAATTTCATTTGAACCAATATCGAGGATAGCAACGTTTACATCAGAATTTCGCTTATCAATTTCGAATTTCCTGATGGTTTCAAATAACGGCATCATTTTCATGGCAGCTTGCTTTCCGGCATTTTCGGCGCCATCAACATTAGCCTCAAATTCAACATCAACTGTTTTCACTATTTCGCGAGATTCGGCTGTTTCGAGAAAAAGGGTGAAAACATAGTTGTTTCCACGTGATTCTACTTTACTTGTAATCAAATAATCAATTGAATTTATTGGTCCGGAAGGTGGTAAGTTTGAATATTCCGGCCCGAACTTAAGTTTACCATTTTGCAATTCGAGAGCGTTAATCATGGCGCCATCCCTCCACACTAGACAATTTTTTGTAGGGTCGTTGGCCCGAATGTACCCACGTGAAGCCGCAGCAGGCCAATAGAGGGTTTGCCAGGCAATAATTGCATCAGGATCATCAGCCGGACGAGGCACATCAATAAAACAATCATAGAGTGCCACACGGGGCAAGGAACACTCATCACAAGCCTGTGCGAACACAGTTAGTCGTAATCCAGTCATCAAAACCAAAAATAAGATACTTCTCATCTGTTATTGTTATATTTTATTGAATCAATCGGTGCAGCGATTTCACAAAATCCAAATCAAGCGATTCTTCAAACCGCGCGCAATGGTAGCTGATACTGCTGTTTTCGAGGTATTCCTGTGTTCGTTGTGCGAGGAATTTTTCATTGGTAATCATTCGAAATGTAATGAACTGAATATCGGATTTGGGTTTCGTTTTGTCCCAGTAGTCAGGATTAGGTTTCATAATTTTTGGAAATCCTTCCTGGGTGCCTACTCTGGAAAGCATTCCGCTCATTGTGGCTGGTTTGTTCCAGTCAGATTGAGGAATGGCCGCCCACTCATCATCGAGCATTTTTTTCGCATACCCCCACTGAATTTCGTCAGAATTTCTTTTTTGTTCGGCATAAGCCACGTCGAATGCCTCTTTTACCGTAACCGGTAGCCAGTAATCGGGCCGATCGGGATTGTAGATAACAAAACATTCTCCATCGTACATATCTATTCCTGGTGCAATGGTTTCTTTCTTTTCAGGAACAGCGATAAAGTCGGGCTTTCTCGAAAATCCGCTTGTCCAGCCGGGTTGGATAGTATTCATGTGGATCGACCATTCAGGCGGCTCAATCAACCCACATGTTTCCCTGCCATCCTTCATTCTAAACCAAGCCGCAAATTCAAAACTGATGCGAACTGGGACGCCGTAAACACCTTCCCTCTGACAGGCAATGGTGGTGTAAATCCGCGCCCTGCCTTCGAACCCTTTCATGTCGCTCAAAACCAGATTTTTGCGGACTATGGATACCAACTCATTTATTTTCTGAAGGTTGGCAGTGATTTCGGCTTTGGTGAAATTACAATCCTGGCCCGCATAATCTGTACGGTTCAGAATCTCGAAAGTACCTGTTTTATCGAGTATCAGCGGGAGTTCCTGGGCTGTCAAAAACATATGTGGCCAAGATGTAAGAACTATAATAACCAGTAGTTTATGCATATTATTCATTGATTTTTTTCGATTCCAGATGATTTAAAAATCAAAACTAAGAGTGCTCGCCTTTTTTACTTATTGATAAAAAAGCCAAATTTCAGAGTTTAACAAATTCCACTCTGCGGTTAAGCGCTTTATTTACCGGTGTGTCGTTGGGTGCCACAGGTTGGCTTTCGCCCATACCGTCGGTTTCAAGTCGGTCGGCATTTACGCCGAAGTTCTTGGCAAGTTCTGCTTTGACTGATGCAGCGCGGCGTTTCGATAGATCGAGGTTAGCTGCATCCTGCCCATCGGCATCGGTGTGTCCTGTGATTTTTACTTTTACATCAGGCACTTCGTTTAGAATAGTGGCGATTTCTTTTAATGTGCCGTAGGACTCCGGCTTCACGACATCTTTGTTTACATCGAAATAAATTCCGTAGGTAACCAGTTTGCCGTCTGTCATCAGTTTATTGCGCATATCAGGTGCTCCGACAGCAATTCGGATGTTAGAAACCATGGCAGCTCCCTGTTGAAACCTTATTCTGTCGGGTTTTAAACAATCAGTTGCAAATGCCTTCGGAAGGTCGAAAATTTTATTCTCGTTCTGATACAATCGAATCCTGCTTTTTTGCACCCAGATTGCAATATGATATTTCTGGTTAATTTTTTCTTTCAGATTTTCATCATCTTTATATCCACTTAACTGTAATTCCCGGCATCCTTCTTTTAAAAACCAGGTATTATACCTTGGTGTACCGTAGTATTCTATTTTAAACTGGAATCCTCCCTCACCTGGTGTTGAGCCGTGATCCCAAGCTTTTACATTTCTTGCCTGCATCAATTGCAGATGATAGCCACTCATTCCCTCTCCTTCCAAACCACCTATAGGAATTACATCAAATTCTATGGTGTAGTTTTCAGGCAACTTGAGCAATTCATCGGTCCAAACACATTCGTCCATCACAAATTTCATCCAATTACCAGGGTATAAATTGGTGGTTACCACTTCTGCAGAACCGTTCGTATTCCATAGAGCCGGGAAATCTCCTATCGCATCCTGGCTGAAATCCTCGTAAAAAATGACTTTTTCCCCAGGGACGAAGTCGAATTTCGAATACGATTGCAGTGACGGTGCATCAGTTGCGGGGGCATCATTTACTGCCTCTTGTTGGGTTGGCTGGCTTTCTGCTGCGGGTTGTTCTCCGGCGGGTTTTTTCTTTTTAAAAAGATCTTTTACTCCGCCTTCAACGGCATCCAAACCTTTGCCTATGCCTTGATCGACCTTGGTATTGGCCCTGTTGTTAGTCTGGGTTTTTACCTTATCTTCTACATTGTTTTGCGCAAAAATGCCCGTCGATAGATTGAAAATCACGAGCGATAGTCCAAAGTATAAAATTGATTTTTTCATGTTGGTATTGTTATAGGGTCAATATTTAATTTCTTTTTGTCGTACACAGTGCACCAAAGTGGTATTTTTATGTGTGCTTGACGATTCGAAAGTAGTGCAGGGAGCTTATTACTTTTTACCCCCAAAAAGGGGTTTTTAACTGCAGGCAGTTTTAATATTTTTGACTAACAATTTCAGTGACTCTTATGAAGAAGTATTTAGTCTGTCTGTTTGTTACTTGTCTGGGATATCAACTGAATGCTCAAACAGTGATGAATTTGGACAGTTTGTTAGGTTTATTACCTGCGGCTGCACAAGACACAAACGCAGTAGAACTCTACATACAAATTGGCCAGCAATACGAAACTAATCAGCCCCAGATCGCTCAACAGTATTATGAGAAGGCCGGAGAATTAAGCAGAGAGCTAGAGTATCCTCTGGGTTTTTGTAAGTATGCGGCTAATTATACTGCACTACTCAATATGCAGGGCCAATACGATTCATCGCTCACTATTAATTTGGAAGCCTTGCAGGTAGCCGAGGAATGGAACGATAAAATGTGGATTACCAAGATGCGGTTCAATATAGGTAATTGCTATAGCTACAAACTACAGTACGAAACAGCGCTTTCCTACTATCAGCAGGTGATCCTGTACTTCGAGGAGGTCAATAATAAGCCTTATCTGGCGATGATTTATGACGTGATGCAGGTGCTGTATCAGAATTTACAACAATACCCCAAGGCGGTGGTCTATGGCGAAAAATCCATGGCGTTATTGGCTGATGACCCAAACAGCAATGCTCGTGGAAATGCCCTTCTTAACCTCTCAATTACCTACCTATATTCAACTCCTTCGCAACCTGAAAAAGCCATGAGTGGATTTAAGGAAGTATTGCAGATTGCCCGGAATAACCAAAACCTCTATCTGGAAGGTATGGCCTTACTCAATATTGCTGACCTTTATTATCGAGATCAGGACATGGATATGGCAAAACCTTACTACGAACAAGCCTTAATTCTGCACAAAGAAACTGACGATCGGGAAAGTATCTGCATTGCCTCCAGAGGTCTGGCATACTATGAAGTGTATAAAAACAACTACGATGGCGCTGAAAAGCTGATAAGAGGAGTACTTGATATTGCCATTGAAAACAATTTCCTGAGAGAAATTGCTGAGTGCTATTCATCATTGTCCGAACTAGCCCTGGCAAAACACGACTTTTTTCAATACCGACATTTCTTGCACCTAAAAGACTCGGTACAGACCATTATTCTGAACGACGAACTGACCAGGGCGACACAGGACAAAGAGACAAAGTATGAAACAGAAAAAAAGGAATTAAAGCTAAACGCGTTGGAGAGGCAACGCAAATTAGGAATTGCGGTAACGGTTGTAGGTGCCATTTTCTCCATCCTTATCATTATCATTTTGGTTTTCCGTCAGCGCATTATCAGTCATAAAAAAGTATTGGCCGAAGAAATGATCAAACGACTTGAGCAGGAAAAACGATTGACCGCTTCGGAAGCGCTACTCGCAGGAGAAAATGCCGAGCGAAAACGCCTTGCACGTGACCTTCACGATGGCCTGGGCGGCATGCTATCAGTGGTAAAACTTAATCTTAATAATATGAAAGGGAATATCATAATGCCTGAGGCAGATGTGCCGGCATTTCACAATGCGCTGGAAATGCTCGATGGCTCCATTCGTGAATTGCGTCGCGTTGCCCATAACCTGATGCCAGAAACGCTCCTGCGTTATGGACTTAAATCAGCATTATCTGACTTTTGCCATAATGCCGAGATAGTAAAACTCCACTTTTTTGGTGATGACCGTCGCATCGATGAAAAATTTGAAGTGGCAGTATATCGTATCTTTCTGGAATTGGTGAATAATGCCCTGAAACATGCCGAGGCAGAGAAAATCAATGTTCAGGTCGTTCTCGAAGATAATCGTATCAATCTTGTTGTTCAGGACGACGGAAAAGGGTTTGATCTGGCTTCCGTTGATCAGTTAAAAACCACGGGACTGAGCAGCATTCGTACCAGAACCGAATCATTGAACGGGCAACTGGAAATTTATTCAGCCCCTGGCAAAGGAACAGAAGTACAAGTTGAATTCAGATTTTAACACACACCATGATTAAGGTAGCTCTTGTTGATGATCATCCATTGCTGATTGATGGCTTGAAAAATCTCATCGATGCATCCGGTGTTGCCACAGTAACAAGAACCGCAGTCAATGGAGAGGATTGTATGCGTATGCTCCGCTTCGAGCAACCAGATGTGATGTTGCTCGATATCAACCTCCCCGACAGCAGTGGTATCGACCTGTGTAAGGATATTCACCTGAGATGGCCAACTATAAAGATTATTGCTCTCACAAGTTTTGGTGAATACACCATTATTCGAAAAATGATGGACAATGGAGCCAGGGGCTATTTATTGAAAAATGCCATGCCCGAAGAAATCATTGAAGGGATTGAAACCGTGATGCAGGGCAAAATATTCCTTTGTCATGAAGTCGACTTGTTTTTGAAAAGACAGGCCAACCATCAGGTATTCCTAACACCTCGCGAAACCGATCTTCTGCGCCTGATTGTAGATGGACTTACGAATCATGAAATTGCTGAAAAACTGTTTTTAGGCGTGGAAACCATTAATAGCTATAGAAAGAATCTGCTGTTCAAACTCAACGCCCGAAATACTGCCGTTCTTGTAAAGACAGCCATCGAGCAAAAACTCATTTAAACCAGGTGGTTCCTAGTGTTTGATTATTTGCTTCTCTTCATTCGCTCTTTGAATCCACCTGATTTAACGGCATTATTCCGGTACCGAATTATTTCCTGAAGTAGCGTATAAACCTATCAATGCTCCGGTGAAACCACCGGCTACATTGGTCGACAAAATATCTCCGGAAACCATACCTCCCAAATTCACAAAATCAGCTCCATTTATAGAATAGCTGAATTGATAATCATCACCAACAGCTTTTACACGCAACTGAACAGGATTTTTGATATCAATATTGGCTCTTGCTATTATCTCAGAATTTATTTCGCTGCTCATCCGGCCTTTTCTTTGATTCCTTTCTAATAACAAGACATAGTCATTGCCTTTTTTGGTGATGCCAAACACATAATTGGAAGCTTCATTTTGCAGACAGACTATCCCTGCCAAATCTTTTTCAGAACCAGGTTTATACTCCATGGAAGTTTCAAAAGTGAAATTACTGTGTTGCTGTCTGTGAAACAGTGTTGAAGTCGGTTTGAGTTCCTTAATATTTGCTTCAAATGGCTCGATGGTCAAGCCCTTCTTTGAAATGTTGATGAACGCCTCGCGAGGGCCCCTTAATCCAATCCAACGGTAATCCAGCTTTTCAGAACTGAAATCCTCCGTAATGGTAAAATTGCCATTAGGAAAAAATCCATCCTGGTTGGCTTTATTCGTGACTCCTTGCGGCAATTCGAGCTTAGGCTCCATGGGTATAAGTCCATTTTCAAAAACCGGGAAATCGCCAGACCAATCAACAGGAAGAATGAAAGTTTCACGACCTATATTCACCCGGTCCTTTTCATTTGGACGGATACCCAGGAAGACCCCATAATATTTGTTGTCCGGGCCGATTACCAGATCAGCATGTCCGGCCCAGTCCACCTTATTCTTGCGATCTTTTGGAAAATGTCGCTGCGTGAGTATCGGGTTATTCGGTGCAGGCACATAAGGACCTTTGGGGTTTTCACTAACAAATATCACTTCGCTATGCCAGTCACCTGTGCCACCCTCTGCACACATGAGGTAATAGCGTCCATTCTTTTTGTATATATGAGGCGCCTCGATCCAGATTGGTTTATCAGAAAGATCAACACCACCATCGACAACGATCTTATCTGTTCCGGCAATGACCTGATCATTTACCATGTCATATTCCCAGATCTTTATTACCCTGTGCCCGTTGTAGAGTTCCTTTCCCTGATCAGGAGCATCGTTATGAACGACATAGGCTTTACCGTCATCATCGAAGAATATACATGGATCGATGCCGTTAAAATTTAGCTTTTTAGGTTCACTCCAACCTTGCAAAGGATCTTTTGTTTTTACAATGATATTTCCGAGTCCCCCTGCAAATGCCGTCACGATCATATAGAACGTATCATTATTTGGATTATATGTAATACCCGGCGCATATACTCCCTGACTTATGTGCGTATCATGAACATCCAATTGCGAAGTGCGATCGAGCACGTGGCCAATTTGAGTCCAGTTGACCAAATCCTTTGAGTGAAATATTGGCACTCCCGGAAACATGGCAAACGACGAGCATACTAAATAGTAATCCTCACCTTTCCTGGTGATAGCGGGATCGGGATAACAACCTTGTAGGATCGGATTATAAAACTCATCCGATGCCAATGGATAATCCTTGTATACCTGATCATCTCCCTGATAGACAACCCTTGAGAATACAGGAGCGTTTTTCGATGATTTCTCTTCTTTGTTATCATCAGTACAGAATGCAGTAAATGCATATGCGGCTATTGCGAGCGTAAGTGCTATTCTTTTCATTTTTCTCATTTATGGTTTTTTCGTTATAAATTCTTGTTTACATAATCCCGATTAGAATACTAGAGGTTTTTAGATTCAAGCTTCCAGTTTGGATCACTGCACAAACCACAAGCATCGCCCAGAAACATTTTGGAGGCTTCCTTATCTCCCTTCAATTGCCACAGGTACCAGGCAGTTGCCACCTTGGCAAATTCGCCCCCATGAGGTTGTCCGTATGTGCCTCCATGTCCCACGTCCATATTTGCGACAAATACCGGTACATGATCAATCCGTTTATAGTCATCCATGCCATTGTTGTAGGCGATGTCAGATTCTCCACCAAGAATATACAATGTTGGTGTATGGAGTTTTTTGAGTTGATCCTTTGCCAGGCTGGGCATTCCCGGCATTCCGGTATTGGGATTGGGCAAAATCCCACTGTTGCATACAACTGCGGTAGTAACGCGCGGATCGGGAGCGATCTCTAAAGTCTGCAGCCCTCCGCATGACATGCCGCTTACAGCGATGCTTTTCACATCAATCTTTTTGTAATAGGGGCTATTTTTATTACCATTTTGCGTAATTGCCCAATCGATGGCATCACTTAACTGAGAAGACGTTGACCTATCTCTTGTCTGCTCACCTTCTTTGGGCATCGGGCCGATGGCTATCACCAGGAAACCATGTGATGCCACCTCGCTTAAAAAGTTGACATGCTCCCAAGGCGAATTGGCACATGCGCCATTGCCCCATGCAATAACTGGCAACGTGCTTTTCTTTCCAAAAACGCTAAGGTCTTTAGGGCGGAATATTGTATGTGTGGGGAGTGATTGGTCAGAAATCATGATCGCATTGTACTGACCGGTTCCTCCATCTTCAACAACCCTAGCGGCAATCTCCTGAGCATTGATTGAATAGTGTGATACTATTCCCGCCTTGGCCAACAATAAAAATTTGAAATATTTACTTTTCATAATATGTAAATGAGTTTCGGGTATTGTTAAAATGAATTTTTTCAATCTGCTCTGATGAAACTAAATGTCAAATTGATAATAACTTACTGAGCCCAGCCATCACCTTCCGGAGTTCGCCTCCATTTGAAATAACCATCCAATACCTCCAAAGCCGAAGCGCTGGGAACAGGACCAATAAATGGTTCCGGGCCGGTCAGGTACATTACATTCGGATTCTCATCACTGAAAGCCGGCCATTCAGGAACACCCTCTCCATTTGGATTTCCATATTTTGCGAAATTGGTCCAGTATGTTCCGATAGCTTCTGATAATGCCGGATCCGATTCCATGCTTTGAGGACTTTCCGGATTTAGATGCATAAAAACAAATGCCACATCCTGTCCATGTGGAGAGCCATAGCCATATTTTAGGGAATCTTTAGGATAATCAGGATGTTGATCGAAATAATAGAGATAAGCCTTTGATGCCCCTTTTTGAGATTGCAATCTAGCCCAACTCCAGGTCTGCCAACCGAAAGCAGCGTCTCTTGAAAGGTCGCGTGCCGTTTTAGGTACAGTGAAATCGCCAACCGGGTAAGCTTCTAACAATTCATCTGCATATTTCCCATAACGCAACTTCACTGAAGCAATGAACTCTTCCGGATCTTTGGTTCTTGTAAAACTGGCACCTTCATCAGAATTATAACCAACAAGTATTGGAGTGTCATTGAATTGGCCTGCTTCATACATTTTGTATTGATCGTCCGGAATCACATATCCATCAATGATTGGCCAGGCTGAACCCATACCAAAACCCATAGGCAGACTGTCAACAACTATACTTCGTAATTCTGCTACAGAAGAAACTCCGGCTTTCCTGGTAAACTCCAATCCATCGTTTTCGGCATCAGATAAACGTTTCATGTTTTCACCTGGGAATGTAGTAGGTCTTGGTGGTCCGAAGGAACCGCCACTTTGGGAAATGGCGCCGTGAAACAATCCTTTTGCCAATGGAGAAGCACAAAGCATGCTTACTGCAATACCACCGGCCGATTCGCCAAAGATGGTGACTTTGTCAGGATCACCGCCAAATGCAGCGATATTCTTCTGTACCCATTCGAGGCCGGCAATCATGTCAAGTAATCCGTAATTTCCAGAAACATTATTTGGATTTTCAGCACTTAATTCAGGATGAGCTAAAAAGCCCAGCTGACCAACACGGTAGGCAATGCTAACCAATACAACACCTTTTTTGGCTAACTTTTCTCCAGTAT
>JBGSYX010000550.1:0-29784 GCA_041750735.1 Cyclobacteriaceae bacterium | reverse complement strand
GGCCGATCGATCATGGAAAGGATGATGTATTGATCCATGATTCCGTCAAAAAAAGATGGGATGCGGATGAGACGTATCGCCCGAAAAACCTGGCTGAATACGTTGATACGTATGGCTGGCCGGAGCATTTAGAACCTCAGTAAAGGAAAGCGGAAATTTTTTAGAAATTAATCGTTAACTTTTCAGATCACCATTCTGCAGCATGGTAACGTTTAGAAGTTATGAAAAGAAGACAATTTATTAAAAGCAGCGCTGAAGCATCTTTAGGACTAAGTTCAACGATAATCCTCTCTGGATCCCAAGGGCAGAACAAGACGCCAAAGATTGAAATACTGAATCCTCAAAACCGTGTGCCGGTCAGCATGATCATTGATGATAGCACGGCCCTGGTAAATCTGGCCCATTTCGGGATACCACAATTTGCCGAAGTGTTTCCTGACCAGTACAAACAAGATTGGCGCAAACTGCCGAGGGAGATTCCAGATTCATTCGTCATGGAATTTATCGAATGGTGCGATCTCCATGGAGTAAAGGGCAAATACAGCATGGTGCCATATCCGGCCTGTACCGGTTGGCTGCATCGAAACATACCGGGATGGTCAGCAGCCGAATTGAAAAACAGCCTGGATCTCGTGCGGAATAATGTGACAAAAAACTGGGATATCCACCCGGAAATGATCAGTCATACTCGGGTCATAGATATCAAAACCGGACTGCCTTTTCCTTTTGCCACTCCGGATTATATGGAAAACTGGGAGTGGAGCCAGGATCGGAGTCGCGACGAACTAACCGGTTATATCCATTATGCCCTAAATATCCTGAAGGAGGCCGGTTTCTACTGTTATGGAGTGACCACGCCGGGAGGATTTTGTCATCGGAATATCCCCAATCTGGCAGCAGCAACTCATGATGCCGTGAAAGCTCTTTTTAAAGCTAATGTCAGTCACTTTTTCCGCGATGTGATTTCCGAGGGAGATGCCAGTGTAGCGCCGGTAGTAGTATACGAGGAAAATATAAATTCCAATGATCTGTCTTGCTCGGTACATATCATCGGCTGCACGGACGATTGGTTTGGCGGGTGGGATGGCCTTGAGCGCGGCGATCCCGATAAATTCATCACGCCTGACTTGGGCAAAGGCCGAATGGTGGACATCATTGGCAGGGGAGAGCCGGCAATCATGGTTTGTCATTGGCCGGGGATCTATTTCAATGGAGAAAAAGTCGGTTTCAATATTTTTAAATCCGTAGTTGACCGGTTGGAACAAAAGTATGCTGATTCCATACGGTGGATGAAGCTCAGTGAGATCGCCAACTATTGGGCTGCAAAGAAATACATCAGTTTTAACCCGGTGGCGGATGGTGTAGAAATCAACTCGCCCTTCGCTGTGGAAGACTTCACCATTCGAATCGATAAAAGGCTCACAAAAGCATCAATAATCCATGAGGTAGTGATGATTCCTTTAAAAGAATCACCGGTTGCAAATGGGTTGAAGAGCAATACTTATTTCAACAATAATGGAAACGCAACGGCATGTTTTACTTTGCCGAAAGGTATAAGTTTATTAAAGGGTACGTAAGAGTCTTCATATCTCAACGTTTAAATTATGACTATTTTTTCAAGACCCGGAGCGATAAAAATTCTCCCTTTGTTGTTCCTTTTTTGCTATTGTTCCAGCCCAGCGCCGGATAAGCAAGTAACCTCAGCTTCGACGCTATATCTCCAGAATCGACTTCCTTTGGTCGCAAAGCCATATTTGGAATTGCCACTGGGTTCCATTAAACCTACAGGCTGGCTGTATGAACAATTGGAAAGAATGCGCGATGGACTCACCGGGCATCTGGACGAAATTTATCCCGAGGTGATGGGGCCTCGGAATGGCTGGCTCGGCGGCGATGGTGATGGCTGGGAACGTGGTCCATACTGGATTGATGGTTTATTGCCATTAGCTTTTATCCTTGATGATTCAACCTTGAAGGAAAAAGTGAAACCGTGGATCGAATGGACTTTACAAAACCAGGCCGAGGATGGATATATCGGTCCAATCCCATTCGAAGAAGATCCGGAACCTGAACCGGGATTACAGCGAGGTATGCGACGCGACTGGTGGCCCAAGATGGTCATGTTGAAAATTCTCCAACAGTATTATACAGCAACTCATGACGAGAGAGTCATTTCCGTTCTGACAAAGTATTTCCGCTATCAGTTGGAGGAATTACCAAAAGCGCCACTGGATAGTTGGACACTTTGGGCGAACAGACGCGGTGGAGATAACCTGATGATTGTTTACTGGCTTTATAATATAACCGGCGATCCCTTTTTACTGGAATTGGGAAAGCTAATCAAGGAACAGACTTTTCCATGGACTGACATCTTCCTGAATGAAGAAAATAATGTTGATCCCGTTTCACCCTGGCATTATTCGCAATTGAAGCGATACCCGTTCGATAGCGCTGAGATTGCCTCCTTGACGGTTTCGAAAATAGGAGGGATGCATTGCGTGAATCTGGCTCAAAGCCTGAAACAACCTATCGTCTTTTCGCAATTTGACCAGAATGAAAAGTATTTGAGAGCGGTCAAAAAAGCGCTGGCAGATATCAAAAAATACCATGGTCAGCCACAGGGAATGTATGGAGGAGATGAGCCACTGCATGGAACCAATCCGGTACAGGGCATCGAGTTTTGTTCGATTGTAGAGGAGATGTTCTCGCTGGAAACAGCACTGGCGATTACAGGAGATATGACTTTCGGTGATCAGCTGGAAAAAATTGCCTATAACGCATTGCCTACACAGGCATCTGATGATTTTTCTTCTCGTCAGTATTTTCAGGCCGCCAATCAGGTCGAACTCACCGATAAACTTCAGACGAGCTATGAAACACTGGTCCATGGTGGAACTGACTTTGTTTTTGGGACCTTGACAGGTTATCCATGTTGCACTTCTAATATGCACCAGGGATGGCCCAAATTCGTGCAAAACCTCTGGTATGCCACACATGACCGTGGTGTGGCAACGCTTCAATATGCTCCAAGCATAGTAACACTAAAAGTAGCCCAGGGTCAGGAAATCAGGGTTACGGAGACAACCTCCTTTCCTTTTGACGAATTCGTGAACTTTCGTTTCGAAATGACAGATAATACCATATTTCCATTTCACCTGAGAATTCCCGGCTGGTCAAAAAATGCTAAAATCCGTATCAATGGGGAGGAATGGAATGGATCTGTTAAAAAGCAGGTCGCAATAATCCACCGTGAATGGAAGGATGGCGACCAGGTTGTACTGCAATTGCCCATGGAAATTCAGACTTCCCGCTGGCATGATTTCTCATTGGCCATAGAGCGTGGTCCCCTGGTTTATGCGTTGAAAATAAAAGGTGAGGAAAGAGTGAAAGATCGCCAGGACCGATTTCGCGCATTTACTGAAGTTTATCCGACAGATCCATGGAACTATGGCCTGATTGAAAGCGATTTTAAACCTGAATCTCTGGGCAAAATCCAGGTAGTCCGAAACGCCTGGGACGGCAAATACCCCTGGAATCTTGAAAATGTACCGTTAGAAATGAAGGTGCGCGGAATCAAAATAAAAGAATGGACATTGGCAAATGGTGCCCCCTATTTTCCTGCTTTTTGGGGACATTATCCGGCAGATGTGGAGACAGAAGAAATTACTTTGGTGCCTTATGGCTGTACTACACTTCGAATTACTGAGTTTCCGATATATAATTAGAGCCTGTCCATAATGTGCGACTTATCGAAAAACTGAAATTTCAAATGACAAAAATCAAGAAACAAATAAATTCCAATGCCCGAAATTTCAATATTCAATGAGGTTTTTTGATTATTCGGAATTGAATTTTTCAATTTAATTGAAATTTGATTTTTGTTGTTTGGTGCTTATTGGACTTTATAGACAGTCTAATTAAAATGTTAGCAATCCCCAGGGCACATTGCTTCTTATGGCATTTAGACGTAATTTAAGAGGAACAATTTTTAACCTTTTCGGGACCAAGCTGAAAAGTAAAAAACCCAAAATTAAATGATAGTGAAAAAGTATAATGTAGGTATCATCGGTTATGGCTGGGTAGCAACTGCTCATATTGATGCGATTAATAAATGCTCCAATGCCCGGGTTACTGCCATCTATTCCTCCCGTGAATTGAATCCTGATAAACTTACCAATGAGTGGGGCTCGCCAATCAAAACCTTTACCAACCTGGATGAAATGCTGCAGGATAAAAGTATCGATGTGGTATCAATTTGCAGCTACCCGTATCAGCACAAATCACACGCGATAAAGGCTGCCAGAGCCGGTAAACACCTGATCATTGAGAAGCCGCTTGCCCTTTCGTGGGAGGATTGCCTCGAATTAGAGAAAGAGATAAAATCCGCCGGCGTGAAGACTTGTGTCTGTTTTGAATGCCGCTACTCCAATCAATTTAAAGTCACCAAATCAGTTATCGACCAGGGCTTGCTGGGAAAATTGCATTATGGAGAAATCGACTATTATCATGGCATTGGCCCGTGGTATGGTCAATACAGGTGGAATGTTAAAAAGGAGGCTGGTGGGAGTTCACTGCTTTCTGCCGGCTGCCATGCATTGGATGCCCTGCTTCTGTGTATGAATGACGAAGTAGTGGAAGTTTACAGTTATGGCACGAAGTCAGGCAGCGAATATTTCAAACCCTATGAGTATAATTCAGCGAGCGTTACGATTCTGAAATTTAAAAACGGAGCTATCGGTAAGTGCGCTTCCAGCATTGATTGTTTGCAGCCTTACTACTTTCATACGCATCTGCTAGGGAGCGAAGGAAGTTTGCTGGATAATAAATTTCATTCCATGAAGCTGAAAACAGATAAAAATACATGGTCAAACCTGGCAATGAAAATGCTGGATTCTGGAGATGTTTCGGATCATCCATATCAGGAACAATTTGAAACTTTTTTCACGTCCATAACAGCAGGTCAAGAAATGGCTTTGACCAGCCTGAAGGATGCTATGAAAACTTTTAAGATAATTTTTGCTGCCGATAAGTCAGCGGAAGAAGGCAAACCTGTACAACTATAATAAATAACAATATAATGGCAAGAAAGAAAAGTATCCTGGCTCCCGAATGGTGGGATTATACCACCCTGAATGACGACCTTTTAAATGAAGCAGCAAAACTTACGGCTGATGATCTTCAGGGATTATCGCGTCCTGGATTTAAGGTGGTTTTTTATGATACACTCGAGGACTTTTACCTCGCCGAAGCGCTGGAATATATCCATGCCTGGAAACAGGCGACAAAAGATAAACCTGCCGGTATTTGTGGACCAATAGGACCGACCGAACAGTTGCCTTTAGTAGCCCGTCTTGTTAATGAGCTTAATATTGATTTGAAATACGCCCATTTCTGGGGGATGGATGAATGGGTGATCAACGGTCAAGAAGTAAGTGAAAGCCATCCTCTCTCATTCAAAAAAGCAGATATGGAATTATGTTTCGATCGCATGAGAAATGACCTCAAAATGCCGGCATCAAATCTACATTTTCCTAAAGCTGATCCTTCAGAATACATTAAAAGCTGGGATGGTGTACGCTGTGTCACTATGCAGGGCGGACAGGGAGAAATCAAACACTGGGCTTTCAATGATCCATTGAAACGGGAAGGAAAATATGCAAGTGAACCACCATCTCCGGCTGAATATCGCAAACTATCCACGAGGGTAGTTGATCTCCACCCTGCTACAATCGCTCAAAATGCCCGAACTTCAGGAGGTGGCGTAATTACTGGCGTACCAACTCAGGCCTTGACTGTTGGTCCTGTGCAAACGTGGCAAGCGGAAAAAGTATCCATCTGGCATGCCGGCATGCATGACAATCCTTTTGGCATGCGACTGACTTCCCTGATGATCAGCAGAGGAATTGCAGATAGTTCAGTTCCGATGTCCCTGCTGGCTGATCATCCAAATGTACGGTTCAACTTTTACCGTCCGGCCATAAAAAGCTGTGATGTGGAGATGCATTAGTCAACTTACCGGACATAAACAAGATTGGCTAATTCGCTTTGGAGTAAATTATCCTGAGGGTAAGCATGCCCTAGATGCTGCCTGAATCCTTCAGCGTATGTGACACCTACGTCGCGGCCACGGTCTTCGGCATGGCGCTTCATGGATAAAATATACTCATCCATTCCATGATGTTGCTGCAGCCATTCCCGCTGGCTTCGGTGGCATGCCAGCATTTCGGCTTTCACATCTACCACAGTGGTAATGTCCACAATGGTACTGCAGTCAATTCGTTTGCCGAATCTGTCCTTGCTTTCGATGGCATCGGCATAGTACAGGTATGGAATATGATCAATCGGCGCTATTCCAGGGGTTTCAATATTTACAAGGCCTCCTCCAAAGCAACCCGACTGAACCAGCAAACTCGTTATTTCATGATCCAGCATATAGCATGATGGACTCATCGTGATAACAAGCTGAGGCTTCACTTTACGGATATGAGCTACAACTTTAGTGATCGATGGCTTGTCGTAGGTGATAAAAAGGTCCTCAAATCCCAGGCATTCATAGGAGGCATTGAGAACGTCGGCGGCATTCTGGGCTTCTTTCAATCTGATGGCACTTATTTCTTTTCTGGTTAGTGTTTTGCTGCCGCAGTCTCCGGACGTCATGGTGGCCATATGGACTTCCCAGCCTTTTTGGTGCAGAAGGGCCAGTGTGCCGGCACATAAAAATTCAGCGTCATCAGGGTGAGCTACTATGGCTAATACACGCTTTTCCATAAATGATGTTTGCGAATCAATTTACATCAAAATCCAGAATTATGATGCAATGGCCATAATGCAAAAATCACCCAACCAATGGTAAAGGAAAAAGCGTTCACCCGGCATAGATTGCTTCTTTGCTTTCAAACCAAAAATCATTTGATAATGGATTTCTATTTTAATTGGAGGGTTGTAGATTTGATATGGGGCCGTAGATGCAAACTATGCACAGAAGGAGGGATTATAGCAATTCAAGTACTAATATTAAAACTGCATATAATTGAAATTAAGCCTCAAATACAAAATTTGTTAAAGCTTGAAGCTAAGTGAAGTGAAAAAACCATATTCAATAATACTAGTTGCAGTGATTTTATCTTTTTGTAGTGCAAATAGAAATGAACAATATTTTCAATTCAAAAAGGAGATTACCAAAAGTTTAGTAATCAATTTTGAAAAGTTCTTGCCTACCACGTTTGTTGGTAATGCGATGTGGAAAATAAGATTTACACCAAGTTATTTAGCATTTGGGTGTTCAGGAATTGATGTTCTATTTAATTTAGATGATTATAGTTTCGATAAAAATGTTCAAATGTTAACCGCTAATGATATAATTCCTAGAGTGGTTAACTATGAATCAATTAAGATTGATTCATCTTCTTCTGAGTATTATAGTTTTAAGACAGATTCTGTTCAAAGAATTGCGATTCCTATAATACAAAATCTTTTTTGCAAGGATTCATTAACTTGTTTTAGTTGGAGTGATATGGAAGTAGTTATTTTGGAGGTCGGTAAGGGGCACCTATTTTCAAAATTTAGTGATAATGAATTTGGACTTAATAATCTGATAAGTAGTTATTCAATTGGTGCATTAATATCAAGACAAAAAAGGCAAATAGTATACTGGCTTTATATCTATCAAACTTAGCGTAGAATTAAGAAAACCCTCTTCTAATTGACGGTTGCAGCATAAATAATGATGACGAACTATTGGTCATCATTCACAAGAATAATAGACTTTTTGTAGATTGAATGGGTTTGGGTTTCAAACCAAAACAAGCGGTGGAGCTAGGGAGATTATGGTTTCACCTCAATAAGGTAATAGTTCTTTTTGCCTTTTTGTACCAGCAAATATTTGCCTTGAAGTAATTGCACTGCGGGCATTGCCTCCGGTTTTTCCACTTTTTCTTTATTGATCGAAACGCCGCCTCCCTGGATCATCCGCCGTGCTTCGCCTTTGGATGGGAAAATTTCATTTTTTGTCAATTCCGACAACAGGTCAACTGGATTTGCGATGCTATCATATTCCGCCCGGCTGATATCAACCTTTGGAACGCCGTCAAAAACCGAGAGCAATGTCGCTTCGTCGATGCTGCTGATCTCGTCCGTGGTGGATTTGCCAAAAAGTATTCGTGAGGCATTGGTGGCTTTATCGAGTTCTTCCTGGGAATGTACCCGAACGGTGATATCATCAGCCAAAGCTTTTTGGAGAATACGAAGGTGCGGTGCCTGGTCATGTTCCTTCTCAAGGGCTTCAATTTCTTCTTTGGATTTCAGGGTAAATATCCGGATGTAGTTTTTGGCATCTTCATCCGAAGAATTGATCCAGTATTGGTAGAACTTATAGGGCGAAGTGCGATTTTTATCCAGCCATACGTTGCCGCCTTCTGTTTTCCCGAATTTGGTGCCGTCAGCTTTTTTAATCAATGGTGTAGTAATGGCAAATGCCTCACCGCCATCCATTCTTCGAATCAATTCAGTGCCGGTAGTGATATTTTCCCACTGATCTGAACCACCGAGTTGGAGTTTGCAGTTTTTGTGTTTGTACAGATAGTAAAAATCGTAACCCTGAACGAGCTGGTAGCTGAATTCCGTAAAGGACATGCCACTCTCAAGGCGTCCTTTCACGGAGTCTTTGGCCATCATATAGTTCACGGTGATGTGCTTGCCGACATCGCGGATAAACTCCAGAAAATTGTAGTCTTTGAACCAGTCGTAATTGTTCACCATTTCGGCCGAATTGGCGCCACAATCAAAATCCAGGAACCGTTCAAGCTGAGATTTTACACCCGCAAGGTTGTGATCGAGTTCTTCTTTTGTCAGCAGGTTTCGCTCCTTTGATTTTCCGGAAGGATCGCCAACCATACCGGTAGCTCCACCCAACAGTGCAACAGGCTTATGCCCGGCTTTCTGCAGGTGTACGAGTATCATAATCTGAACGAGAGAGCCGATATGCAGGGAATCAGCGGTGGGATCGAAGCCAATATACGCGGCAGTCATCTCTTTATTCAGCTGTTCCTCCGCACCGGGCATCATATCGTGAATCATGCCTCTCCACCGCAGTTCTTCCAAAAAATTGGTCATAGTAATCTACCTTTATTCAGTTACTTAATTAAAATCTTTCCTGACTTTGACAATTGTTCATTTGAATCTTTGTCCCTCGCCAGCGGGGGACCGTTGTGTATAATGCCGCAAAGATAGCCAATCAGGCCTTTATTGAAAGTAGAGTACCAGGATAATTGAAAGCCTGCGTCAGCACTCGTCCAATACAGAAAGCAGAATCCGGCAGGATTCTTTGATTTGTTCTTCGGTGATTATAAGCGGCGGTGCTATGCGTATGGCGCTGTCGCAATGCAGAAACCAATCCGTAATGATACCGGCTTCCATGGACTTGTTAATGATTTTCTCCACGATTTCAAACGAATCGAATTGCACAGCCATCATCAGGCCGAGGTTTCGGATTTCCCGAATTTTCTCATGGACTAACAACGATTTAAACAAATCAGCTTTTTTCGAAGCCAATTTATAAATGCCACTTTCCTGCAGTTCATTCAAGGCAGCCAGCGATGCCGCACAGGATACAGGATGCCCGCCAAAGGTGGTAATGTGACCCAACACCGGATTCGTCTGGAGTGATTTCATAATCTCTTCCGAAGAAATGAACGCCCCAAGCGGCATGCCCCCACCCATGGCTTTGGCGGTGGTAAGGATATCCGGAACGAAGCCAAATTGCTCAAATGCCCAGAAAGTTCCGGTGCGACCGAATCCCGTCTGGATTTCATCGGCAATCAGCAAGGTGCCTGTTTCAATGCACTTCTGTTGTAGCTTTTGGTAAAAAGTCTTTTCCGCAATCCGAACACCCGCTTCTCCCTGCACAGGTTCAATGACAACGGCGGCGATCGTTTCATCAATAACTTCCAGTTGGGAAATATTACCTAAATCCAGGAAATCGATCCCGGGAAGGAGCGGCATGAATGCTTGTTTGAAATGTTCGTCATAATTCAACGATAATGCGCCATGGGTAGCGCCGTGATAGGCATTCCTGAAAGCAATGAATTTATATCGACCGGTAAACCGCTTTGCTAACTTCATAGCGCCCTCGATGGCTTCACTGCCGGAATTCACGAAAAACACGCGTGACAGCTTTTCAGGCAATGTATCGGCAAGGGCCTTTGCCAACTGAACCTGAGGCGATTGTACGAATTCTCCATAAACCATCACGTGCATGTGACGCTTCACCTGGTCCTCGACAGCCTTGATAATCCGAGGATGTTGATGCCCCAGCGAACTCACGGCTATCCCTGAGATCAGATCGATATACTTCTTTCCGTCCGGCCCATAGAGGTAGATTCCCTCGGTCCGTTCAATTTCCAAGCCCATGGGAAAGCCGCTGGTCTGTCCAAGATTGCTGAAAAACAGTTGACGGTTAGAAATTTGAGTCATCGCAAAACAGATCAAAAGGATGGAGGATTCGAAACAAAATTGCACAAAAAACCTTTTTACTCTATGTGAATCCATGGATAATTGTGAGGCGCATAAATCATTGAAAATCCATTGGTTCGATCGGATTATATTCGGGCAATTTTGAATTGAATTGTTTGATATAGCGTGATTAAAAACTATTTTTGAGCCCCAAAGTCAAAAAAAATATGGCCGAAGTTATTAAGATGCCCAAGATGAGCGATACCATGGAAGAAGGTGTTATTGCCTCATGGAAAGTGAAAGTGGGCAACAAAGTGAAATCAGGAGATATTCTCGCCGAGGTGGAAACCGACAAAGCCACTATGGAATTGGAGTCATTTGAAGATGGTGTGATTTTACATTTAGGCGTTAAGGAGAAGGAAGCTATTAAAGTAAATGGCATCATTGCCGTAATCGGTAAGGAGGGGGAAAATATTGACGAACTATTGAAGACGATTTCTTCACCGTCTGCTGGTCAAAAAGCGGCAATTCCCCAACCCGAAGCAGAAAGTTCGCCTGAAGTTTCGACAGAAAATATTAAGGCCAGCATTATCACCATGCCAAAAATGAGTGATACCATGACGCAGGGTGTTATTGCCAACTGGCTCAAAAAAGTGGGAGATACGGTGAAGCCCGGTGAAATCATCGCGGAGGTAGAAACGGATAAAGCCACTATGGAACTTGAAGCCTTTGAAGGTGGAAAGTTACTTTATATAGGAGTAGAAGCCGGCTCATCAGTAGCAATCGACGGCGTTATTGCCGTCATCGGAGAGGAAGGAGCGGATTATCAAACGCTTCTTGAAGCCAGGAAGGGCGCTGTAAAATCGGCGATGCTTACACCCGTTAATTCAAAAGCGCCTGTTGCAACACCGGCGCCGACTCAGGCACCTGTACAGTCACCGGTAAATGGCTCACCGTCCAGCAATGGAGAAAGGATAAAAGCGTCACCATTGGCGAAAAAACTCGCCAAGGATCTCGGTTACGACATCAGCCAGATTAAAGGCTCCGGTGATTCCGGCAGAATAGTGAAAAGGGACGTTGAGTCCTTCACTCCTCAGCAAGCACCTGTTGCTGAAACGAAAGAATCAAAACGCGATTCAGTTGTATTGCCAAAAGTGGTAGGCGAGGAGAGTTATAGCGAAGTTCAGTTGTCGCAAATGCGAAAAACCATAGCCAGAAGGTTATCTGAGAGCAAATTCACAGCACCGCATTTCTACCTCACCATGGAGATTAACATGGACAAGGCGGTAGAAGCCAGGGCAAGCATGAACGAAATATCGCCGGTGAAAATATCGTTCAACGATATGGTCATCAAAGCGGTCGCGGCGGCGCTGAGAATGAATCCAAAAGTAAACGTATCCTGGCGAGGCGATACACTGCGCATCAACAATCATATACATATCGGAGTGGCTGTGGCCGTTGAAGAGGGGTTGCTCGTTCCGGTTATCCGTTTTGCAGATAATAAGTCATTGTCTCATATTTCAGCGGAGGTAAAGACCCTTGCGGAAAAGGCAGGAAAGAAACAACTTCAGCCGTCTGACTGGGAAGGCAGCACATTCACGATATCCAATCTGGGTATGTTCGGCATTGAAGAGTTTACAGCGATCATAAATCCACCGGATGCATGTATTCTTGCCGTTGGCGGCATCAAGCAGACCCCGATAGTAAAGGATGGGACCGTAGTACCCGGGAATGTAATGAAAGTGACCCTCTCTTGCGACCATCGCGCTGTCGATGGAGCAGTCGGAGCAGCATTCCTGAAGACGTTGAAAGGCCTTCTCGAAGATCCCGTAAGGCTACTTATTTGATGGACATTTTAAATTATTAATATATCAGGCTGAACCCCGAAACGAGGTCAGCCTTTTTAATTTCAGAACATCATCATGGAAAAAATAAAATCAACAACGGTCATAGCCATTAAACACAGCGGTCAGGTCGCCATTGGCGCTGACGGCCAGGCCACTATGGGCAACACTGTAGCGAAAAGCAACGTGAAAAAAATACGAAAACTCCAGAATGGCAAAATCGTCACCGGATTTGCCGGAAGTACGGCTGATTCATTTACTTTGCTTGAGAGGTTTGACGAGAAACTCAGTGCATACGGTGCAAATATGAAACGTGCGGCTATTGAGCTGGCCAAGGACTGGCGCACAGATCGGTACCTCCGAAGACTCGAAGCCATGATGATCATAGCCAACAAAGAAGAAATTCTGATAATCAGCGGTACCGGTGACGTAATTGAGCCTGACAATGACATTGCCGCAATTGGTTCTGGAAGTATGTATGCACAAGCGGCTGCTTTAGCAATGAAAAAATATGCCCCTCAGCTAACAGCGGAGGAGATGGTGAAAGAAAGCCTGAATATAGCTGCCGATATCTGCATTTATACCAATCACAACATTACCAGCGAAGTCCTTTAATCCTGGGAATTAACCCTCTTTTTTCATCCGGTAATCCGCGATATTCCCAAGGTACTTTTGAGCATCCGGATAATAGATCGACTCTGTTGGTACATTTTTGAAATAGCCTTCAGCTTTTGAGAAAAGCTGCACAATTAACATACGATCATTCGAAACAACGCCCTGCGATTTGTTTGCTTTTTCAAAAATATTGGCAGCCAATTCATAGCAAAACACACCCTTCTGGTAGTTTATTTCATCGTCGATGATGTTTTGGTTTTTAATATTTAGTGAAATGCCCATGGTATTTTGAGCTGAATCCAGATAGGCCAGAAAACGCGTTTCTATACCGGGGAGCGTATCCATGAGTTCGGTGTATCGAAATTTCCATAGAATATCGGTTATCGATATGGCTTTATACACATATGCAAAGCTCAATTGTGTTCGGAGACTTTCATTGCGCGGATTAAAATTCAGCGAACGCTTGTACCTGAGTATGTCCAGATCAAATTCATCCAGACCGGTTGTCGCCGGTCCGTCGGTCATGGCACCCGTAGAATTATTCGGTTCGGAAATACCCGCCTCGAAATCCTTCAAGGAAATCTTTTTGTCCTGGAGTTGCCAGATTGGATCTTCTGGGAGATGGGTTTTTATTAGTTTTTCAGGCGAAATGAAAAAATAGCCGTCCAGATCGATGATTTGGTTATTTCCTGTAATCTCTTTAGGAAGGCCTGCCGCCCAGGTAACATCTACAAAATGCCACTCATTATCCAGGAACACAGCATTCCACGCATGGTTGGTTGATATAAATTTTGTGAAAGGAGAATATCCATAACCTTTGGCATAGCCTTCAATAACTACAGCTTTTAATCCTGCTAATTCGCACAATCGTTTAAATAGCGCACTATACCCGGAACATACCGCTTTACGGGTTTTTAATACCTCATCCGTAGGGTGACTTTTTTTGTCCGATAATCTGTACGATGCAAGATCGTAGGAAATGTTTTTGGCGATCCAGGTATAAATGGCGCGTAGCCTGTCCGTGGAATCAGACATTCCTGAGACAAGTTCATTAACAAGCTCCCCTGGAATGATCGGCTGGCTTTTAGAATAAACACGGACAGAGACATCGATTTGCCTGAAATCACGCACCACAGGTGCCTGCGCCATCACACTCATGGCAGAAGATAAAGAGATTACAGCCATGCAAATGGAGAAATCGATTTTCTGTCGAAAATACCGGATCATTGTATAAATTTACGCTATGCACGCTGTAGAACAAATTACACCCGGATCTTTGCTCGCATTTGTCATCGGACTTATCATCGTTGTGGTAGTGTCCTACTTGATTTTTGGCCGGAAAAAGCGGTGATGGATGGATCCGGCAGTGCATAAGATTTTTAATCAATCCATTCATGGCTTCATTCCGACCGTACTTTTAACATAGAAAAAGCTGGATGAATATCAATACCCTTACCACGACGAAGTTTTTTTGGAGTCTTACAATCGGTCTGGCATTGCTCGTTTACCTTGTAGGAATGTTTGTAACCATCATGGAAATCGACGCTGCTGTATATGCGGAAATTTCCAGGGAAATGGCCTCAAGCGGCAATTTCGCCGATATAATGTTTAAAGGACAGGATTGGCTCGATAAGCCACACTTCCAATTCTGGGTTACAGCCATCTTCTTTAAGTTGTTCGGTGTAACCAGTTTTACCTACAAAATACCAGCTGTATTGGCCATGCTGCTGGGTGTTTATTACACCTATAAATTCGGGGCAAAGTATTATTCTAAAAAACATGGCTACCTCGCCGCGCTAATCCTCATGACGGCGCAGCACATCCTTACATCAAACAGTGACGTCAGGGCAGAGCCGTATCTCACAGGTTTCACGATCATGGCATTATACCATATCGCCACCTGGCTGCGCGAAAAAAAACCGGTTCACATGTTACTTGGTTCGCTGGCGTTGGCGTTGCTTCTCATGACAAAGGGATTATTTACTGTTATTCCTGTTGGAGCCGGAATTGGACTTGCACTGGCAGTTGAGGGGAGATGGAAGTCGGTATTTCACTGGCAATGGGTGGCGATTGGAGCGCTTACGTTTGTGTTTACTTTACCAACCATTTACAATTACTATTTACAATTTGACCTCCAACCTGAAAAGCTGGTTTTTGGTGAAAAGGGCGTCTCAGGTGTAAAATTCTTCTTTTGGGACAGTCAATGGGGCCGGTTTACAAACACGGGCCCTATCAAGGGAAAAGGCGATCCGACATTTTTTCTGCATACGCTGCTGTGGGCCTTTATGCCCTGGGCTTTTCTGGCCTATTTTGGTTTGTTCAGAAAGTCAAAAGAGCTGATTTCGCGACACCACCGACATGAGAATTATACCTTTTTCGGATTCTTATTTATGTTAATCATCTTCAGTATTTCGAGTTTTCAATTGCCGCACTATCTCAACGCCATTTTCCCTTTTCTCGCAATTATCACAACAGACGGATTGAACAGCTTTGCGAAGGATACGCGGGTTCTCCGGGTTTTTGGTCATATACAGATTTGGTCTGTTGCCTTATTAATTATGGCTGTCATTGCATTACATATTGTTTTCAGTACTAATCCTGCGTCATTGGATGTGTATTTAATCTTTTTCTTTGGGCTGACCATTATAGCGATTTTATTTATCCAGAAAGGACAGTGGTTTCGCAAGATTATTTTTATCCCGGCCATTTGCATTCTCATAGTGAACTATTATATAAACCGTAGTTTTTATCCGGCGCTACTGAAATACCAGGCTGAGAGTGAAGTGTCGTTCTACATGGATAAATTCGATCTGCACGATCATGAAATTGTGGTGTTAGGGGTGAATGAACGAATGCTGAGTTTTCTCCAGCAAAGGGTGATTCCAGCCTATGCGCTTGATGAAGCTACTGCGGATGCAATGAGTGAAAAATACATTTTTACCGATGATACGGGGAAAAAATACCTTGAATCCATGTCATTCATTGTTTCGGAAATCAAGTCATTCGAAGACTTCCCGGTAACAACACTCAATGGAAAATTTCTCAATCAGAGAACAAGGTCGGAGGCAGTTAAAACGAAATACCTATTGAAGACAAGCCGTCTACTGTCAAGTCAATAGCCTGATCACTTGCCTTGTTTCAGGAATTCTTCCAGCCTCGATTTTATCCAAACAGGCGAGATCCCCGTAATACAAGGCCTGGTGATGCATGAGGTTTTGCGGTGATTCGCCGCGCTGACACACGGCGAGCAGGGCAGCCCAAGATAAAACGGCTCAGCGTTTCCACCTATTGGCAGATATAAGGCCGGGGTTTCCGGACCAAAGATGACAAACACCTTTAAATCGGTAACCGAGGCGAAGTGGGCAGGTCCGGAGTCGTTGGTGAGCATGAGCGTACATATACTGTATAGAGGCACAAGCTCACCAAATTTGAAGATTCCCGATGAGTTTACAAATCGCGAATCGCCGACCATATCGACTACATTTTGAACGTATTCCCGCTCTTTCGGCGCACCTGTACCCACCAGCAGAACATCGTCGAATTGCGACAGAATATGTCGGGCAACTTCGGCAAAATTCTCCGGTAGCCATCGCCTCTGTGGCAGCAGGTCCGAGGCATTAACATTCAGTAGCACAACGCGCTCGCCTTTCCAGTCAGGGTATAATCCACTGATCTTTTCCCTTACCCGTGAAACATCTGCTGGATTTATTGCGGCTTTGCTTAGAATTAATTCGTCCGACATGACAGCTGTGGTAGGATAGGGGGTATCATGCTGGCCAAGTGCAGTATTGATCAGGGAAATAAAGTTTACAGCCACATGGACGTGGGCATTATACCGTACTGGAAAGTTCATCAGTTTACCCCGGTATAAACCCTCATCGTGAAATGCGTAGAAGCCTGCCCTTGACCGTGCGCCACTGAGTCCGCTGAGGAGCGCGGTGAAACGCGAGAACAACTCCAGGTCGATAACTGTACTGATTTTATGCTTTCTGCACCAGAACATAAAGCGAATCACTTCTGCAGCAAGCCGAAACAAGCCGTTCGGGTTCATCTTAAATACATTTTGCTCCGGTATCGTTCCAAGTATTTCCAGGCTTTTAGAATTGTCTTCAAATATGGCGAAGTACATTTCCGATCCTGCCTCTTTCTGCAATTTCCGCATTGCCGGATCTACAATGATAGCGCTGCCCATTTCAGAAAGTTCGATGAACAATACCCGTGAGAGATCAGGTTTGATTTTTTTCTTAAAACGCAAAAAAGCTGAAATTCTGATTACAAGGTTCAGGAGGAAGCAGAGCGGCACACCTACGCGCCGGTCAATTTTCCTCATTAGATCAACGTTCATAAAAAGTGATTTAGAATGCATGGTAAAAATAGGGTATTAAGTTGGAAGTCGGAAGCAGGGTTAGTGAGTTATGAGTTATGGGTTATGAGTTATGAGGTGTATTTCTATTTTCTCAGCTTTTGTTCTTTCAGGTTCAAAGATGCTGTTCCATTAGAAAAAGGGGTAAGGGGGATTGAATTTTCAGATTATATCCAACTGTCCGGAGTCTTAGCGAGATGCTAAGACTAGTCGGGGAAAAACGTATTTCTTGAAACTTTTAAGGATTATCAGGCCTCAAAACTTAGGCAGATTACTGGGGATAAGAAAAATTATGCGGACTATGCTATTGATGCCGCATCCGCGATATTAGAATAGAGTAAAAAGCTTCAATAACCTTTACATTCTACTTAGCACTCAGTACTCGCCCATCACTCATACTTTATAATTCATAACTCATATTTCATCTTTTCCACTTTTCCACTTTTCGCAGTAGCTTTGCAGCTTTTCCATTTTAAACCGAAACAATATGAAAGCATATGTATTTCCCGGCCAGGGAGCACAATTCCCGGGTATGGGAAAAGAATTATATGAATCTTCTGAAAACGCGAAGAAACTTTTTGAATCAGCCAATTCGATTCTCGGATTTCGAATAACGGACATCATGTTCAAAGGCTCTGCCGACGAACTGAAGCAAACAAATGTCACACAGCCAGCCATATTTCTGCATTCAGTGATTCTGGCGCTCAATACGCCTGCTTTCAAACCTGATATGGTAGCTGGGCATTCATTGGGTGAATTTTCTGCCCTGGTAGCTAATGGCGCTCTCTCCTTTGAGGACGGCCTGAAGTTGGTTGCGGCACGTGCCAACGCCATGCAGAAAGCCTGCGAGGCCAACCCTTCGACCATGGCCGCCATCCTCGGACTTGATGATAACATCGTGGAGCAGGTTTGTGACGGAATTGATGAGGTCGTGGTCCCCGCTAACTATAACTGCCCAGGGCAATTGGTGATTTCAGGATCAAACAAAGGCATTGAGATTGCATGTGAGAAACTCAAAGAAGCTGGCGCTAAAAGGGCTTTGCCACTTCCTGTTGGCGGAGCATTTCACTCACCGCTCATGGAGCCTGCCCGAAAAGAACTTGCGGCAGCCATCCTGAATACCAAATTCAATAATCCTGTCTGTCCGGTGTACCAAAATGCCACAGCACTACCTGCAAGGGATGTTGAGGTAATAAAGAAAAACCTGGTTGATCAACTTACCGCGCCGGTGAAATGGACCCAATCTGTGCAAAAAATGGTCGCTGATGGCGCCACTGAATTTATTGAATGTGGCCCGGGTAATGTACTCCAGGGATTGGTAAAAAAAATCCATCGTGAGGCGGAAGCGAGAAGCATCTGATGAGTTATGAATTATGAATTGTGGTATGCCTTTTAGTTTTTGGCTTTTACCTTTTACCTTTTGCCTTAAGGCTTGTCGCATAAAGCAGTCCTTTGTTATTTAACCGGAAAAATGCATTTTAGCCCACTAAATTAGGTGTAAACCATGCTCACTGCCGTCTTTATCGCTGCTGTTGTCCTCTTCATCCTGGCTTATCGGTTCTACGGCAGATTCCTCGACAGGCATTTTGAAATCGACGATACCCGTCAAACACCCAGCCATACCGATTACGACGGAATTGATAAGGTGCCAACGAAAGCAGTAGTCCTTTTAGGTCACCATTTTTCTTCAATCGCCGGGGCAGGACCAATTGTAGGTCCCATCATTGCAGCGGCAGCATTCGGATGGGTACCTGCCCTACTCTGGGTGGTTCTCGGATCCATATTTGTTGGCGGCGTGCATGACTTTTCAGCGCTTATTGCCTCGATACGCCACAAGGCCCGGTCGATTGCCGAAATTGCCAGAGAATACATGACACCGCTTTCCTATAAGCTCTTCTTAGTGTTTATCTGGTTGGCGATGGTGTATATTTTGATCGTATTCGTGGATCTCACCTCCTCCACATTTGTTTCAAACGGTGAGGTTGCCACTTCATCATTGTTGTTCATGATGCTGGCTGTCCTGTTTGGATTGGCGTTATATAAGTTAAAGTTATCCCTGTTATGGGCATCGCTTGTCTTTGTTCCATTAGTATTTATAAGTGTATGGATTGGACAAGAAATTCCGCTCAGTGTGGACCATCTTCCGGCCATCTTTCATACTAACCCTGGAAGAATGTGGAATGTCCTATTAATAATGTATGCATTCGTAGCTGCTATAACACCAGTGTGGATTCTGCTTCAACCCAGAGACTTCCTGTCGTCCTTTTTACTCTACGCCATGATGCTGGGCGCCATTATTGGCATCATCTTCGGAAACCATGAATTTCAGTATCCTGCATTCACTACCTGGTCAGATATCGGTACAGGAACCTTGTTCCCGATCCTTTTTATTACCATAGCCTGTGGCGCTTGTTCTGGATTCCACTCCATTGTAGCCTCTGGCACTACATCGAAACAATTGAATTGTGAAACGGACACAAGAAAAATCGGTTACGGCGCTATGCTTATTGAAGGTGTTGTTGCTGTCATTGCCCTGTTCTCCATAGCAATGTTAGCCAAATCTGATTCATTAATTCATCAACCACCACTCGTCGTTTTTGGAACCGGCATGGGTAATTTCCTGTCGATTCTGGGCATACCTTTCAGTATCGGGATGTCATTTGGCATCCTGGCTGTATCTACATTCTTGCTGACAACCCTGGATACATCGACTCGCCTGGCACGATATATTCTTGAAGAATTACTAAATATTTCCAAACCATCATTTCGTTATCTATCCACAGTCGCTACACTTTCGTTGCCTTTAGCTTTTTCATTGGTTACATTTCATGATGCCAATGGAAACATTATACCAGCCTGGAAAGCTGTATGGCCGGTATTTGGTGCCACCAACCAATTGCTTGCCGGATTGGCGCTGCTCGTGGTCTATGTCTGGCAGAAGAAAAAAGGGAAAAAGGCCCTCTTTATCGCCATTCCAATGGTATTCATGCTTGGCATGACGCTATGGGCTTTAGGGCAATTGATCTACCAATCCGGGTTAACACCCATTGGGATTATCGCGATGGTACTGCTCATCCTTGCGCTGATACTAATGGTGGAAGCTTTCAAAATCCTTAAATTGAATACTTCCGCGAAAATTGTGTCCTGATTTAGACCAACAGTTTGTCCAGGCTACTCACCGCAACAAAATGGTAATTGGGCCTGGCTTTTTGATAAATCGACAAAGCTAGTTTTTTACCTTCGGCCGTTTCGAGAAGTTGCTTGTAAATCGGCATTAGAAATTTGCGTCTGCCGGTTTGAACAAGAAAATTTTCCATAACGCCAAAAGACGGAGTGTACATCGCCCTGGTACAATGAACAAACCAAGCTCCCAGAATTTCCGCATTTCCACTTTGTGTGAAATGAAACTTATTGTCTAGGTCAGCTAAATCGTCAGCATCAGCTGCAATAGGCAGATTTTTAATGAAATAAACCCACTCATGGCTCGACCAAGCGGATACTTCTATGGATAAATCGCCTTTTTTCCATGCATCCAATGCGTCACCAACCTTGCTAAAACGTATAGATTTCACCTTAGGTAACGTTGCCGGAAGACCTGTTCCATAAATCCATTCATCAAGATCTGGGATGGGCTTAACACCATTTTTTTGGAAAAGATTTTCTATCAGATAATCCACGAATGGTTCGGTATAGTTTGATTTGAAGGCGAACTCCGAGAAATACTCTCGTATGAAGGCGTCGAATTTCTCTCGGCCAACATATTCTTCCAGATAACGCAAAAAGAAATACCCTTTATCGTAAGCTATGGCATTTACAGCATCATCCGGACTTCGCCCTGAAAGATCGAGTTTCAGTTTGGTATCCATCGCTCTACCACTGTTCATAAAATGTTCCTCTTCATCCACGAGGCTTTGCCTGTTGAGCGCAGCGAGCATCTCAGCAAAATCCCGACCTTTGAGTGCTTCCATGATGCGCGTTTCGAAATAGACAGTGAATCCTTCATTGAGCCAGAAATCGTTCCACGTGCCATTGGTAACCAGGTTGCCTGACCATGAATGCGCCAGCTCATGTGCTACTAAGGACGTCAATGATCTGTCACCAGCCAGAATCGTAGGCGTGGCAAACGTAATTCGTGGATTTTCCATGCCACCAAACGGGAAGCTCGGTGGTAACACAATCAGATCGTAACGTCCCCATCGATATTCACCGTAAAGCTTCTCCGCAATGGTGAGCATATCCTCCATTTCGGCAAATTCCCAGGCCGCTTTTTCGAGCATTTCCGGTTCGGCATATACTCCTGTGCGGGGGCCTACCGGTGCAAAGGCAATATTCCCGACAGCCAATGCCATGAGGTAACTCGGAATCGGTTGCTCCATGGAGAAATGATACTTTCCGTCGGCGCTGATCTGCTGGGGATTTTCGGCACTCATAAGAGCCAGCATACCTCGTGGCACTTTCACATCCGCGGTATACGTAAACCTGACGCCGGGGCTGTCTTGCAGCGGCACCCAGCTTCTGGCTAATATCGCCTGAGATTGGGTAAACATAAACGGGAATTTTTTACCGGCGGTCTGCTCCGGGGTCAGCCATTGTACTGCCTCTGCGGCATGGCTGGTGCGATACCGGATAGTGACTTTGGTGTCGCTTTTCCTCAGCGAGATGTCGAGGGCAGTGCCAAATATTTCGTGGTGACCCGTTAACTCATAACCCGCTGCTGCCCCATCGGCATACGTTACAGAGGCAATCTCCAGCCCGTTGGTATCAAGAATTATCTGCGTGGCGTCGGGCGCTTTTTCTATGGATAAGGTAGCCAGGCCTTCTAAAAGATTGGTGTCGAAATCCACTTTCAGCGATAGATCAATGTGTCGAATTACTGCTTCTTCCGGTCGTGAATATGAATGTGGGTCTGAAATTCTATGGATATTTTGCATAATCTTAGGTCATAATAGTATGAATGCATGGAGCAAATGATTTATTCGTTGAAGATCATCTGCCAAAAGCTAAAAATCATTAAATAAGTTGATTATTCATGAAAGCAGTTGGTCTTTTTTTAATTTTAAAATCGCAGTTGTGATACTGTGTTAGCGTTTAGCATTCTCACATTCGACTCGGCTCAATGTGACAATAACGAATTTGTCAGTCTGAGCGAAGTCGAAGACTTGACTCTTAACAAAAAGCATTTAAAAAGAACACATACCAATAAATGTCAAAAATGTCCCCCGCCTTCCATGACGCCCTATCCTTCGCGGGAAATCTCAACGCAAAGCGCCTGATGAATGCATGGCTGGTCTGGAATGGTTTTCGTCAATCACTAAAATTCAAAGACCCGAAGCATCCGGGCATGCCCTGGAGCATTGCCGTAGAGCCCACTACTTCCTGCAACCTGCGCTGTCCAGAGTGTCCAAGCGGACTGCGGTCATTCACCCGGCCGACAGGCATGATGACCAATGACACACTGGCAAAACTTCTGGATGAGTTGCATGAATATCTTCTGTACATGACGCTATATTTTCAGGGTGAGCCCTATCTGAATCCGCAGTTTTTCCAATCGGTTCGCCTGGCTAACGAGCGAAAAATTTACACTTCATCTTCCACCAACAGCCACTTCCTGACGCCACAGGCAGCAGAAGAAACTGTAGCGAGTGGGTTGAACAGGCTGATTATTTCTATGGATGGAACCGACCAAGACACGTATGTGAAGTACCGAATTGGTGGGAATCTGGATAAGGTAAAAGATGGAATAAGAAATCTCGTCGCTGCCCGGAAGAAACTTAAGCGTCATAATCCCTTCATCATCCTGCAGTTTATCCTTTTCGAACACAACATCCATCAGCAGAATGAAGTAATGCGATTAGCCAGGGAGTTCGGCGTGGACAAGCTGGAATTTAAAACTGCTCAGGTCTATGACTTTGAAAAAGGATCGCCATTGATTCCGACTGATGAAGCCTTAAGCAGATACAAACGACTGGAAGATGGCCGTTTTTCCATAAAGAATAAACAGCTTAGCAAATGCTGGAAAATGTGGCATTCGTGCGTCATGACCTGGGATGGCGACATCGTGCCATGCTGCTTCGATAAAGATGCCAAATACACCATGGGAAATATCAATGAATCATCTTTTAGCGAAATCTGGAACCGGCAGCCTTACCTCGATTTTCGTTCCCGTTTACTTGCCAATCGACGGGAAATTGATATTTGTACAAATTGTTCGGAAGGGATGGAATGAAGAGTGATGGGTTATGAATTATGAATTATGGGTTATGGTTTACTCGGTCTTTAGCCTCAATAACCTGCTTTATTTATAATTCAATTCCTTTATATTGATTTAAATTCACAGGCGTTTGTTGTTGCATTGATATATTAAATGAAAGGCCAAAAGCGCTTGCATCATTTCTTGCTGACTGTCTGCTTCGGCACGCACTTATCGCACGTCGCGCCATCTTGTTTGCCGCAATTGGCGCGGCAAAAAAATCGCCCCAGCCACACAACTGCACCGACAAATATTAATATCAAAAGAATTTCCTGGATCATTGGATCAATCGGGTTTCCAGTATTTTGTGATAACCTTCAACATTTCTGCATGAACGGCCGTACCGGCGATAATCGACCGACCAAACAGGTAATTATCCTTTCCTTCGTAATCGCTGATAATTCCGCCAGCTTCCTTCACAAGCAGTGCCCCCGCAGCCACATCCCAGGCATTCAATCCATGCTCGAAAAATCCTTCCGACTTGCCGGAAGCTACATACGCCAGATCGGCTGCTGCAGAGCCAAGCCTTCTGATGCCATGCGAATATTTCATAAAATGCCCAAAGATTACCCAGTACTCTTCGAGTCGCTCAAAAGCATTGTACGGCATACCTGTTATGAACAATCCATCTTTAAAGTCAGAGACTGACGACACCTCGATCTTTTCCCTGTCACGGTAAGCCCCTCCCCCTTTGTAGGCATGGTAACATTCGTCAGAACTGACAATATAAACAACACCGAGGATAGGTTCCTTGCCATCCACAAGGGCAATACTCACGGAATACGGCGGAAGCCCATGCATAAAATTGGTTGTACCATCCAATGGGTCGATTACCCAATTGTAGCGCTCGCCTCTTGTAGTTTCTGTTCCTTCTTCCGTGATAAACCCGGCCTCAGGTAGTGTGAATTTAAGCGTTTGGACGATCATTTTTTCAGCCTGCATATCCACGTAGGACACGAGGTTATTGCGTCCTTTTTCCTGGATGTGCGTCCGATCAAACTTCTGCCCTTCATGCCGGATAAATTCACCCGTACGACGGGCAATTTTTACTACCTCGTTCAGTGTATGCTGGAGATCAATGCTCATTGGTAATCTGTTTGTTTATTATGGTTGAATAGTATTGAAAAATTCCCACCTGCAAAATACGCTAACTTTTGCCTTCTATGACTACTACGAATTCGCCTTTTATTTCTTTAGCAGCAAAATAATCGCGTATTTCCCATGCAGGGCCGGTTTTCGTTTCCTCAAAAACTTTCGTCAACTCACGAGATACAGAGACTAACCGGTCATTTCCAAAGTATTCGGCGATCTGCTCCAGCGTCTTCCTGATCTTGTGGGGTGATTCATAAAGTACAACAGTACGTTCTTCATTGGCCAATGCCTGAAGCCTGGATTGCCGACCCTTTTTCATGGGTAAAAATCCTTCGAATACAAACCTGTCAGATGGCAGACCTGACTTTACCAGCGCCGGAACAAAAGCAGTGGCGCCGGGCAGGCATTCTACTAAAAGACCGGCAGCAATGGCCGCACGGACGATCAGGAAGCCGGGGTCTGAAATTCCAGGGGTACCGGCATCGGTGACCAAAGCGAAGGTTTCACCGTTTTGCATTCGCTTCACCAGGTCGCTGACCGTGTGGTGTTCGTTATGTGCGTGGTAGCTCTTCTGGCTGGTATTTATTCCATAATGTTTCAGAAGAAACCCGGTAGTTCGCGTGTCTTCAGCTAATATCAGTTCTACATCTTTCAGAACCTCCAGCGCACGAAGGGTAATATCCTTCAGATTGCCAATCGGTGTAGGGACGAGGTAGAGTGAGGTGTGTGTATCTTTCAACGAATCAGCTAAAAAGTTTATCGATTTCTATGGCAAGTTGACGATCCTTTTCGGTAACGACATCCCCTGCATCGTGTGTGGAAAGCTCAATGGTGACCTCATTATATACATTTGTCCAGTAGGGATGATGGTCGTACTTCTCAGCAAGAATGGCAACGCGGGTCATAAAGGCGAAGGCTTCAGAAAAATCCTTAAATCGGAATTTGGCTGTGAGCTTATTGTTTTTTTCATTCCACATAATGCATGTCTTTCTTATTGCAACTCATTTGGTTCTTTTTGGTTTACGGGCCCACATTTCCTGGGTAATAAAAAAATACCTCATCACCATGATGAGTATTAATGGTATGAAGGCTGCATGGAAATTTTGAGGAAATATCTTCCATAAGGCCAGTATTACCAGATTCATGACCAGGGTGATCCAGATGTATGTTGTTCTGAACCTGACCGGCAGAACATTCCATAAAAGGAATAAGGGCAAATGCAGCGGAATAGCCCAGAGCAGGTTGAGGTTGGTCTTGGTGGCGATATGATCTGTGGCAAACCAAAGGAGAAAGACAATCCAGCCAATTGCACCCATCAGGCTAAAAAATAATGTATCAAACCAAATGTGCCTGTGGCGTTTCTTAACACCTAGGTAAGTGAACATAAAACTCAATACGCAAAGTGACCAGGTAAAAATTAATGGCACGTCCACGCTGGAATTATCGACCGGAACACTTCCCAGTATTTCAGTTTTAGATAGTACAAGGGGTATAGTGGCATCCCCTTTCACCAAAACGGCACTATCGAGCGCCATCGACAGAAAATCTGGCAAAAACATAAAATCAGCCGGTTTGGCGATGTGATCAGTCGGTACACCCAGAGCAAGATCAATCCCGAAATCGCTCCATGGAAGATTGCCAAGGTACAAATCGATGAGATTGCGAAAAGTAATATTTCCCTTCTGCCACTCACGCGGATAATTATACTTCAACTTATCTCCCAGCGCGTCACCGAGGATATCTCTGATCCGTGTGGCGCAGTTATCGAAGAAAAAATCGTATTTGTAGCTTCGGTTTTCCGGTTTATAGTTTTCCAGAAGCATGGAATAAAGACGGTTTTTTTGCATCAAATCCAGGTTTAGCACCTGCTCAGTAACTGACCGATTCTGATATTGAAAGGAATAATGGAAGCTTTCAAATGGCTCCACCGAAAGAATATAGAGCAACTTACCCTGTACAAACTTCAGGTAAAAGTTTGGTGTACTGAAATCAAATGTTCCATAATTAAATACGATATCCAGGTCCGATGCCGGATCCTTGACTCTTATAGCGCTATGGCCAAAAGTAGAATATAATTCGTTGCCCGGCGAACCAGTAAGCAGACTTACAGTCGATTGTGATGATAGCGATTGTGCACTGACTCCAAAGTGTGAAGCTATAATAATTAAAAAAATGGGTAACGCCTTTTTAATCATTCTAATGGGCAGTAACTATATATTGATAGGCTAGACTGGTACTGTCAACAACAATATTTTCAAATCCAGCCTTTTCCAAAATAGCGGCCACTTCAGCAGTTGGTACCTTATTATCAGCTGGCCCAACTGGCAGCTCGCCAGGTTTAAAGTCCACCAAGACCAGCATTCCCTCTTTTCGCAGTGCCTCTCTGACGATCTTCATATATTCCGGTCTGTTCGTGAGATAGTAAAACACATTGACCATCAGCACTACATCCACCTCATCGGAATGAAGGTTGGGCTCATTGGCGACAGTAAGTCTTGTCTCGATCCGGTCTGCCTCCTCTACGGGCAACTCAAGTTTGTAGTCTTCAATATAGTCAAGGTAGCGCTGCTCAATGTCGATGGCTATGACACGATTGGCCAGCCGAGCTATGGGCATGGTGAAGTATCCTGTTCCCGAACCAATATCCGCCACAATTTTATCCGCCAATGGACCCATTTTCCGAATGATCAGGTCAGGATTTTGCCAGGTACCGCGATTCGGATCCGGGTTGATATTCAATTCAATGTTTAGTTCATTTACCGGATCCAGTGAGTCTATAGCAATCTCATTTGGTGTTCCGGAGGTGAAAAAATCGCTTCCGGAACGTTTCCTTTCTTTGCATGAAAATGAACCCATGCAATATATTGCCGTAATTGCGACTAGAATTACTGGATATTTCAAAGATATTTGGTCTAAAAGTGAAGGGGTAAATTTAGTCTAAAAAGAGTATCTTTCGAAAAATATCGGCAATCTTGTCGTTGAAATGAAAATTGCGAGGAATAACATAAATCAGGAGGAGCTAAAATCGATCAAGGAAAGTTTTTTTCATATTTATCATTCCTTTCTTGATGAAGGCACCATTTCCAAGGATTTTGTTGGCTGTTTGTTCAAATGGGGCATACAACTTCATATCAGTGAATCTGAATTGAAATTCATTTCGCCCGATTACAATAAAAGCGTAGTAACTGACAAAGACAGCGGACTGGTGCATATTTTTAACCTGGTCTATATGGTGTATCTTGATGGAACCGTTGAAGATATAGAACTGGAAGTTGTTACGCGATTTGCTGAAAAGCTCGGATTTCATTCACACATCGTGAATGACTTGCTAAAAACAATTGTTACGGCTCCTTACGATGGCTACGACTTCTTACAAATGAAGGATCATCTGAAGGAACTTCTGGAAGACAGTATCCGCTGATGTTAAAGCGCTATAATCCCCTCAATGGCACTTGCCGCACGATAAATTGCTATTACCTCATCGCTTGAGATCATCCGTTTACGCAACGTAAACGAAGTATATTTCCCAGCGCTCGATTTTTTGGAATGAAATGATTCATTTGGAAACTCCGCTTCAAAATCGGTAGTTTTTTCGGACGGCACGACAAATTTGAACAAGTAATCACATGGCCATTGATGCTGCTTATCAAGCTTATCTTTGAATGATGCGTCGAAATCCATGGACTCGATAATGGTAGATACAGGCTAAAAAAACCTGTACCGAAAATCACTTATTTCAGCGGACTTTTTGATGGCTTCTGCGGCATCAAATGACACCCTACCTGATAACCTTTGCTCAACCTGTGCTTTATAAGCTGTATAATCAGCGATGTCTGGTGCTTTTGTATAATTGAGCATTTCAATGACTAAAATTCCATTCTCTTCAGTGACAGTTCCGGATTTCTGACCCGGTTCCAGGCTAAACGCTATGCCAATAGCTACCGGGGCAAAACCAACGGTAGGTAGCGAGTTTGCTGAAATCTTCAGGTCATTGGAAGTATAAATATTTGCATCGTTGCCATATTTCGTTTTCATATCCTCCAGGGTTCCTTCAATTTTTCCGAGCTTTTCGATAATGATGGCAGCCTTTTTTTCATTTTTTACTTTGGGCTCCAATTGATTTTTAACATCCGCAAGACTCGCCAGGCCTTCTTCAGTCACTTTAGTGAGTGAAGCGATGATATAGAGGTTGTCCAATTCGATAACATCAGAAACATTCCCTGTGTTTTCCTCCTTGAATACCCATTGTATTACCTCTCGGGCATTATCATTTTCATTGAATCTGCGGTCGTTTTTGCCGATGTTTTCTGCAAGGAATACCTCGAGTGAATCTTTGGCGGCATTCTCAATAAACTCTGAATAACTACTGCTTGATGAAGCAAAGAAATCGGCTTTGCGGAAGGCTTTGTTCCTCGTATTCTCACTTGGTGTAATTTCTCGTTGTATGTGGGCTATTTCATATACATTCTTATTCTGGGGTTCAGTAACCTTAATGATATGAAAGCCAAATTGTGATTCTACCAGGTGATTGATAACTCCAGCTGATGTTGCTCCAAATGCGGCATTTTCAAACGGTTCTACCATTTTTCCTTTACCAAACCAACCAAGATCTCCTCCGCTTTGTGCTGATCCATCTACACTATTATCCCTGGCGAGTTGTGCGAAATCTTCACCAGCACGGGCTCTGTTGAGAATTCCCTGAGCCTTTGATCTTGCCGCAGCTTTGGAGGCATCCGACTCGTCGTCCCATTTGATAAGTATATGACTTGCCTTCACAGCGCCAATAGTATCTTCACTGATTCCGGCTATTTTATACATTACGAAATTCCCATCTTCAAAATAGGGGCCTCTTACGTCACCGATAGTGAGATTAGAATAATTTGCCTGAAGGATTTTTGGCAAGGCATCAACACCCTGACGATCGAAAAAAGTGGCTCCATCTGAATTGTTTCTGGCAAAAAGTGAATCATCCTGTGTAGCACGGAACTCTTCTTTTAATTTATTCATCTGACCCATAAAGAACGTTGTATCGTCGCCGGATGGAACAATTGGAATTGAAACATAGCTGAAACTGCGACTTTCCTCTACTTTGTATTCCGACTGATGTGCCTTTAAATAGGTCCTCAAATCATCATCCGTAACTTGAACGGTAGAATCGGGTAATGAATAGT
>JBGSYX010000549.1:0-16366 GCA_041750735.1 Cyclobacteriaceae bacterium | reverse complement strand
CAAAATCAACGGTGACATACGCGTTGAATGGGTTGAAGGAATAAATCTACGCCATGCTAAGGAGCGTATCGAAATGATGCATGAGGATGCAACAGACCTCACGGATTGGACCAATGAAAAAGAGGTGGATTTGAATGCTTATCTTCATAAAATCGAAGAAGCAAAGCGCAAACACGAAGAGGAACTGAAGCACAGTAAAGAGTAGCATCAAGCTTTTTTGCCGATGTTTTCTTCCATTTTCCAGGCGGTGTAATTCTCCAGAAGTTGATGATGTAGGCATGGCAGGAGCACTATTTCTATTCCTTGAATATCTTTCAATCTTCTACTTATTCGTTTAGAATCAATCAAATTGTCCTTCTCACCAAGTACGATTAGCACTTTAGTTCCATTATTCATGATTACACTGGTTATAACTGCCATGTCAGGTTCTAAAAATCGGAGTGCTGTCCAAGTATTATAGATATGCCTCCTCATGTTTGCAGTTCTAACGGTCTTTTGCAGATAGACACTCGTTGGACGATTTGTTATCCCAAAAGTCCTGGCCATTTTGATAATTCCTGTAATAATGCCTTCTTTTTCCATCACCTGCCTGAAAATCCATCTGGATACTTGGCTGAAAGTCGCCAATCGGTACCAAGCACTTGTTGGGAGACCGTCGGGGGCAATCAGGGTGACGCTCTCCAGTTGTTGATTAAAGATATCGAGAAGCGGCCAGACGAACCGGGCGCCGATACTAAATGAGATGATGGAAAACCTGTTGATCTTTTGTTCTTCTGATATTAATGTAACCATCTCCACCACTTGATGAGACTTGATTGGATTTCGACTATCAAGAGGCATGGATTTTCCATGAAATGGCAGATCCACCGCGATGAATCGATATTGCGGGAAACGATCAGCTACCTTTTGAAATACGCCGCCATCCTGACCGAAACCATGAAAGGCAATTACATCAGAAGAACCCTTTCCGAATATAGAATAATGAATCTGGCCATTTGAAAAAGGAATGCTGTGGCTCTCCATATCAGTGATTTTCCATGATTGATAATTGCTCAAAATCCATTCATCAGCAGGAATTACCGTTCTTCAATTTTAACTCAAATTTAATCAGGCCCAAACAACCTTTTGTGTAAAACACAGTTTAATACTATCTGGAAACTTAGGATAAGAAAATAGTTTCCGTAGTTTTGCGCCCGCAATGGAAAAAGATCAAATCAAAGAAAAAATCATCTCGGAATCGATCGGCCTGTTCATGCAGTATGGCATGAAGAGCGTCACTATGGACGACATAGCACGTCATATGGGTATTTCGAAAAAAACAATTTATCAGAACTTCAAGGACAAGGAGGAGATTATTTTAAGCGCCACGGAGCGGTACCTTGAAAGCGAGCTAAAAGTTATGGAAAGCCTCCAAAACATCTCTGAGAATGCGGTGGAGCACTTATATAAAATTACAGTATGCATCCGGGACAGGATGAAGAATACGAACAACAGCGTGCTGTATGACCTGAAAAAATATTATTCTTCTGCGTGGGAGAAATATGTGACGTACAAACATGACGTGATTTTCAGGTTGGTCCTTGGCACACTGAAAGAAGGTATCGCCGAGGGCTGGTTCCGGAGTAGTATCAATCCGGAGCTCATGGCATACCTGCGACTCGCTGAGATAGAGCTATCATTTAACAGAGAGTACTTTCCGGACGATCGTTTTACACTATCTGAAATACACGAGCAGCTTTTCGACCATTTTACTTATGGTATTCTTTCCGAAAAGGGCCTCCAACAATTTGAATCCTATAAACAAAAAGCCAACTAAATGAGAACTTTACGAATACTGTTTTTTGTAATATCAGCCACTTTTCTAGCGGTTCGATCATACGGACAAGAAGCAGACAGCCAACGCTTCACGCTGGATGAATGCCTAAAATATGCCTACGAACACAATGAGCAAATCATCATTGCCAACCTAAGTATAGATGCAGCTAAAGCTCAGACTGGCCAATACCTGTCCAGTGGATTGCCACAAATCGATGCATCCGCAACGGTCAATAAAAACTTTATCCTGCGACGTACATTCATTCCAGCAAATACATTCGATCCCTCCGCGCCAGAAGGCGAACTCCTGAAGTTGGAATTTGGTACACCCTATACAGGAGAAATGGGTGTTAACATGAGCCAGATGATTTTTAACGGGTCATATTTTGTAGGTCTTAAAGCTTCCAAAACATACCAGGAATTATCGATCAAGGATCATATCAAATCCAAAATCGACGTGACTGAGATGGTGACTAAAGCCTATTATACCGTACTGGTAAATCAGCTGTCACTGGAAACACTGGAATCTAATTATCAAAGACTGGATTCACTGGTAAGAGAAACTGAAGTTATGAACACAAATGGTTTCGCCGAACTGATTGACCTGAACAGGACCAAAGTGGAATTTAACAATTTGAAAACTGCCCAGAATAACGCTCAGATGGCGCTGGACATAAGTATATCATTGTTAAAATTCCAGATGGGTATGCCAGTGGAAAACAATCTCGAAATCGCCGAGAAATTGCCCGATTTAAAGTTCAATGTAAAAGAAGAGCTGGAAATGGGATACAGCTATACAGGCCGGATTGAGTATTCTAGCCTGCAAACCAGCCAGGAACTCGCTGAACTCGAGATGCGAAATAATAAATCGCAATACCTGCCAAAACTGGATTTCATCTTCTCCTGGGGTTTAAACGCTGGCGTGCTCAACTTCTCCGATCTTAGCCAGTTGAGCAACAGAACGGTTTGGCCCGATTATCAAATGGGTGGATTCGCATTCAAACTGCCCATATTCGATGGGCTGTATAAATCCAAACTTATTCAACAAAACAAGTTGAAGATTAAGCAACTGGACTATCAACGCAAAATGCTAGAAAACTCCATAAGAATGGAAGTTGACCAGCAACGTAAAGCGCTGATCATGAACCTGGACCTTCTGAAAAACCAGGAAGAAAATGCAAAACTGGCAGAATCAGTTTACAATCAAACGAAGATAAAATATAAGGAAGGTGTAGGAACCAATCTGGAGGTAGTCACTGCCGATACTGCTTACAAGCAGGCACAAAGTAATTATTTCAGTGCCCTTTATGATGCGCTTATTTCACACGTCAATTATCAGAAAGCCCTTGGCATTTTAAGAATCGAATAGAAAACCAAAAGACTAAATATATATACAATGAAAACATTCAACTATATAGTTCTCGCCACTCTCATCGCCACCCTGGCTGCCTGCCAGCAGAATGAATCGCTTGAAGCAAAGAAGGAGGTCCTGAATACTAAAAAGAAAGAGCTTATGGCCCTGAAGGAGGACATAACGAAGCTCGAGAGAGAAATCTCCTCGCTCGATCCGGAGTTTGGAAAGCAAAACCGCAAGGCAACGCTTATAACAACTCTTCCTGTAAGTCAGTCAAAATTTGAACATTATGTTGAATTAAGTGGTTCTGTAAAATCACTTAAGAACGTCACTGTGAGCGCAGAAAACGCGGGAAATATCAATTCAATCTCTGTAAAAGAAGGTAGTGAGGTGAACAAAGGGCAACTGCTGCTTTCAATGGACACCGAGCTGTATCAGCGGTCATTGGAACAATTGGAAACTGAATATGCCCTTGCCAAAACCATGTTTGAAAAGCAGGAAAATTTGTGGAAACAAAATATCGGTACTGAGGTGCAGTATCTACAGGCAAAAAACAGAAAGGAGGGACTTGAGAATCAGCTAGCGAATATCAAAACACAAATATCAAAATCACAGGTCCGCGCACCTTTTGCTGGAACGATAGAAGAAGTTCTGGTTAAGGAGGGCGAAATGGCCACGATGGGTAAGCCTTTAGTTAGACTGGTGAATCATCAGGGCATGTATGTTAAGGCCGATCTGAGTGAAGCCTATATCGGTAAATTCAAAAAGGGGGATAAACTAATTATCAGTTTCCCATCCGTGGGTCAGGATATTGAGTCAATTATCAGCTCCGTTGGGCAGGTGATCGATGAAAATAACCGGACATTTTCCATAGAGGCGTCTTTGCCGGAAACCACTTTCAAAATTAAACCAAATCTTATCGCCGTTCTGAAAATCAAGGATTTCGAAGTTACCGACGCAGTGGTGGTTCCATCAAAACTGATTCAAAAAGACAATACCGGGGAATTTGTTTTTATTGCTACTGGCGATAGTACCGAATCAGTTGCTAAGAAAATCCAGGTAAGCAGAGGTGTAACTTATAAGAACCGTACGATGATAACTGAAGGACTCCAGGGAAATGAACTGCTTGTGAACGAAGGCTTCAGGGACGTAACTGATGGATCGAAAGTGAAAGTGGTGAATAACGTAATGTAACAGAATCAACGAGCAGTATTCATGGAAGAACAAAACAAAAAGAAGATAACGCGCGAGTTCGGTCTTAGCACGCTATCGATAAACAATAAAACCAGTGTGCTCATACTCACATTCATCATCGTGGTTATGGGTTTCTACTCTTATGTCACTATACCGAAAGAAAGTTTTCCAGAGGTGGTGATACCTTATGTTTACGTGGGAACACCGTATCCTGGCAATTCACCGGTAGATATAGAAAACCTGATCACCAGGCCAATCGAAAAGGAATTGAAAGCGATTTCGGGTATCAAGAATATCAAATCCACTTCGGTACAGGATTACTCTACCATCATTGTCGAGTTCAATCCCGATGAAGATATTGCGAAAGCGCTTCAGGACGTCAAGGATGGCGTGGATCGCGCAAAGAGTAATTTGCCCACCGACCTCGATACCGATCCAAGCGTGATGGATATTGACCTTACCGAAATGCCCATACTGTACGTGAACATTTCCGGTAATTATAGCATAAATGAATTAAAAACATATGCTGAATATCTTGAAGATGAATTTGAAAAGCTCTCCGAGGTTTCGAAGTGTGAGATAAAAGGCTCTCTGGATCGTGAAATCCGTGTAGATGCTGACATCCACAAAATGGAGGCCGTGGCAGTGAGTTTCAATGATATTAGGAATGCTATTGCTGCTGAAAACATAACCCTATCGGGTGGCGACATACTTGCTAATGAATTCCGGAGAAGTCTTCGCGTCGATGGTGAGTTCAAAACAGTGGAGGAGATCGGAAAAGTCATCGTTAAAGACGAAGATCAACGCATCGTGTATGTGAAAGACGTAGCCACGGTAACAGACAGCTATGAAGACCGAAAAAGCTATTCGCGATCCGGCAGGCTGCCTGTAGTAACGGTCGATGTTGTGAAAAGAAGCGGCGAAAACCTCCTTGAAGCTGCTGCTAAAATCAGGCAAATTATTGAGGTGGCAAAAATTGATAAATTTCCGGACGACCTCAACATTACCATAACCAACGATCAATCGAAGTACACCAAGAATATGGTGAGCAACCTCGAGAACAGCATCATCTCAGGTGTTATTCTCGTCACACTGGTACTTATGTTTTTTATGGGATTGCGCAATGCTCTATTTGTAGGTATTGCCATACCACTCTCCATGTTCTTATCCTTCATGTTCCTGCAAGCCATTGGTTATTCAGCCAATATGATGGTACTCTTCGGCCTCATCCTTGCTCTTGGTATGCTAGTCGATAATGGTATAGTTGTCATTGAAAATACTTATCGTCTAATGCAGGAGGGGTACAGTCCCCTTCAAGCAGCTAAAGAAGGAGTTGGTGAGGTAGCTGTGCCTATAATTACCTCCACTGCGACAACACTGGCGGCATTTCTTCCTCTGGCCTTCTGGAGTGGCATCATGGGTGAGTTTATGAAATACCTGCCTATCACGCTCATTATTGTACTTTCTTCTTCGCTTTTCGTTGCGCTCGTCATTAATCCTTCGCTGGCAGCGTGGGCGATGAGGGCAGAGGAAGGCAAGGTAAACAAAAGAAAGCTTTTCATTTTTGCAGGGATGTTTTTTTTGGTGAGCATACCACTGTACCTCACCAAAAACTACGGCATCGCCAATTTGCTTGTTCTGATAGCATTAGGAGCCCCATTCAATGTTTTTGTCCTTAATCCAGGTGTGGCATGGTTCCAGAATACTTTTTTACCATGGTTAGAAAGAGCATATTCAGCTACCTTGTTTTGGGTTTTGAAAGGAATCAGACCCTATATATTGTTCTTCGGAATGTTTGTCCTCCTATTTGCATCTACTTCGTGGTTCTTCAATAGCGGCACAATGGTTGCCCTTTTCCCTGACAGCGAGCCTAATTACATCAATATATTCATCGAAAAACCGATCGGTTACGATATCGAGGAAACAAATGCATTTACTGAAAAAATTGAAGGTGAAATCGTACGGATAATTGAACCGTACAAAGCTTCCGTGGAATCCTTCATCGCGCAGGTTGGGGAAGGCGCCAGTGATCCAAATCAAATGGCCGGTGCGCAGGAAACTCCCAATAAATCTATGATCACTCTATCCTTTGTGGAATATGAATTTCGAAACGGGGTAGATACGCGCGTAGTGATGGAAGAAATACGCCGTGAACTGGACAAATATCCTGGTGTTCAAATCACCATCGACAAGGAAGCAATGGGCCCACCGGTAGGTAAACCGATAAACCTGGAGGTAAGTGGTGAGAACTACGAAAAAATCATCAGGTTGTCAGAAGATGTGATCCGGACGATAAACGAAGCAAACATTGAAGGTATACAGGAACTGAAATCTGACCTTGAAACCGGTAAACCGGAAGTACTTGTGAATATCGACAGAGATAAGGCACAACGCTTTGGACTTTCCACACAATCTATTGCCATGGAACTTCGAACGGCACTTTTTGGCCAGGAAATTTCCAAATTCAAGGAAGGAGAAGACGAATACCCCATTCAACTCAGGCTCAAGGATGAGTATCGATACGATATCGATGCCCTCATGAACAAGCGCGTGACGTTCCGTGATAACAAAGGGAACCTGAAACAAATTCCTATTTCATCTGTTGCAAGTATAGAATACAGTTCCTCCTATGGTTCGGTGAAACGCAAAGATCTCGACCGTGTAATATCAATTTACAGCAACGTGGTGGAAGGATACAATGCCAATGAAATCATATCTGAATTGAAAATGTTGTTGGCAGACTACGAAATGCCTGAAGGATATACGCTAAAGTTTACGGGTGAGCAGGAAGAACAGGCAGAAACCTCAGAATTTCTCGTCCGCGCCTTACTGATTGCTATATTTTCCATCTATCTCATCATTGTGGCACAATTCAATTCCTTTTCAGCGCCATTAATCATTATGACCTCTGTTCTACTCAGTACCATAGGCGTTTTCATTGGCTTAGCTGCATTTAAAATGGACTTCATTATCATCATGACCGGAATCGGAATTATCTCCCTTGCCGGGGTGGTAGTAAACAACGCCATCGTACTTATAGACTATACCAATCTTGTTCGCAACCGTCGCCGTCTGGAATTAGGACTAAAGGATGGTGAATACCTTTCACTGAAGGATTTGAAAGAGAGTATTAGGCTTGCCGGACAGACAAGACTTCGGCCGGTATTACTTACAGCAATTACTACTGTGCTTGGCCTGATACCTATGGCATTGGGAATGAACATCGATTACATTGGTTTATTCAGGGAGTTTAATCCTCATTTCTATATGGGCGGTGACAATGCAAACTTCTGGGGACCTATGGCGTGGACAGTCATTTTCGGACTTACGTTTGCCACATTTCTCACACTAGTTGTGGTACCGATTATGTATTTCCTTGTCGACAAAATTGCCCTTGCCTTAAAAGGTATAAAGCACGAAGATATATAATTAAAGCGGGATCCGCCATGTTGCCGGATCCCGCTTTTAATAGAATAAGAATAGCCAAATGGGAAAGATCATAACGATAGCAATATTTTCTACTTTCTTCATCCTGATAGACCTTTACGTTTATCAGGCAGTGAAGACTGCTATACATGGTCTGCCTTCCGGATGGAAAAAATTCTTTTTCTTACTGTTCTGGGGAATTACCCTTTTAAGCATAATAAGTCTAGTGCTCATCAACACTGCTAACCTGGAACCCATCAGCAGGAATTTGCGTCGTTTTCTCATGGTCGGCCTCTTCATTGTGTATTTCTCCAAGATATTTGGCGTCCTTACGCTTTTACTGGATGACATCTACAATGCCGGAGTATGGGTTTATCACAAATTTTTCCCCGTTACAGAGCCGCAGACACCAAAAAACGGTGGAATGCCGCGGTCTAAATTTATTGCGACAACGGCTTTGTTTACAATGGCATTACCAGTAAGCACCATGGGTTTCGGTATCATTTCCGGAGCTCATAATTACAGGTTGCGCAAGCGTACAGTTTACCTCCCAAATCTCCCGTCAGCCTTCGACGGCATCCGAATTGGTCAACTATCGGATATTCATACCGGGAGCTTCTTCAACAGGAAGGCAGTGAGTCGGGGTATCGACTTATTCATGTCAGAAAAGCCGGACGTAGTATTTTTTACCGGTGATTTGGTGAATGATGTTGCAAGCGAAGTATCGGACTACAAAGATATCTTCTCACGGGTAAAAGCTCCGTTGGGAGTTTTTTCAACCTTGGGAAATCACGACTATGGTGATTATAGAGGATGGGCTAGTCCGGAATTGAAAAAGAAAAACCTGTCCGATCTTATTCAGGTCCACCATGAAATGGGCTGGGATATACTTATGAATGAAAACCGTACTTTAAAGGTGGATGGTGAGGAAATCGCTATCATTGGCATCGAAAACTGGGGAGCCGGCCGATTTTCGAAGTACGGCAACCTCGAAGTCGCTTACAAAGGCAGTGAAGAAAAACCTGTGAAGCTTCTGCTTTCGCATGATCCCAGTCATTGGGACGCACAGGTTCGTAAGGAGTATGAGGATATTGATATGATGTTTGCCGGACATACTCACGGCTTTCAGTTTGGTGTGGAAATAGCTAATATTAAATGGAGTCCTTCAAAATACATCTACAAACAATGGGCTGACCTATACCAGGAAGGCAATCAATACCTGTATGTAAATCGGGGATTTGGATTCCTTGGCTATCCCGGAAGGATAGGCATCATGCCCGAGGTCACCATTATAGAATTAAAAAAAGGCCAAGCTTAGGGCGCTACTTTTTTCCAGTCATCAGATGATGACACCGTAATGTCTCCTGTTTTGTATACGAGAATGTAATCAATCATAGTGGTCATAGTACAGTTGCGGAATGTATTCTTGCCTGTACAGCTGTATATTACTGGATATGAATATCCATAAGGCCGCTCGAAGCGAACTACATTGCCCTGATCATCAATTAAAAACCCCCAATCAAAGTCGATCCCGATGCCTTCGCAGCTTTTCATGAGCGCACTGTAATCATACCGGTAGGTGCCGGTGCCATCGGCTCGCAGTTCGAGGTAGCCCGGTTTATTGCCCTTGTAGATTCCGTAGAATTCCGCATCAATACCATAAGTTGTAAGCACCTCAGATCCATCGAAACTCAGCACGCGTTCTTTGGATGGATTTTGAATCAAACCCAGCAGCGCCAGCAAAACTATCATTCCCTTCATTGTTCGTTCATTCCTGTAATGCCGTAATGTTAAATATTTGATCATTAATTTCCCAAAAAATCCAAACAACCATTGACTTGCCCTATGGCTTGGTAAAAAGTTGAATTTGCTATAATATTACACTCTGACCATCATCAGCGAATCAACGTGGAGTACAGCCTACCTTTCATTGCAGCACTTATCGGTTGGCTTACCAACTATCTGGCCATCAAAATGCTTTTTCATCCCAGAAAAAGTATTCGCCTTTTATTCATCGACATACAGGGAATATTTCCAAAACGGCAGAAAGTGCTGGCAGAACGACTTGGGAAAATCGTAGCTAATGAACTTTTTTCATTCCGTGATATTAAGGACAGGTTTACCAGTACTTCTACTGCTTTTGAAATAAACAAAGTGCTGGATGAAAAGCTGGAGGATTTCCTCGATAGCAAACTCAAAACGATGATGCCGATGCTTTCTATGTTCATTAACACTGAAACCAAAGCTCGTATCAAGGATACCCTCCACCAGGAATTCCAAAACATATTGCCTGATATTCTCAATAAGTATTCTGAGAAACTAGAGCGAGAAATAGATATTCATCAGATAGTATTCGAAAAGGTCTCAGCTTTTTCTTCTGACAAATTTGAGGAAATCCTCACTTCCATTATGCAGAAGGAGTTTAAAATGATTGAGGTGATCGGGGGTATACTCGGGTTTGTTATCGGCCTGATCCAGCTATTGATTGCCCGATTAGGTTAACCGGAAAGGATCGAAACGCAAAACGTCCTTAAATTTCTTTGGCAAATGTTGAATATAGTTCAAATTAATTAGGCAAATTTCCAACAATTCAATTCAATATTTTGTTAACGATTCCTGTTTTAACTTATACTCCATATTAAAATTTTCCTAAATTGTATGTGATAAACTTAACCTCTATGAAAAATCCTGCACTATTATTAACCTTGGTGGCGTTGGCATTGGGCTCATGTATGAAAAATGAATACCTCGTAGAATCAGATTACAGCTATGCCGGTTCGTTTAAGGAGTATCGCACGTTTGATTTTATGGTAGAAATCGGGGCAGCTAAAGACTCGATTGAGCAACGAGCAGCCATTCAGGACGCCGTACTTAAGCGTATGGAATTGCAGGGATACCGATATACCGACAAAAAACCGGACCTGTTGGTTTCTTTTAAAATGTTTTATGGCGACTTCGACTTCTATGGTTACAACCAGCCAGAGTTTGAAAACTGGCTTGTATATGAAAATGAAGATGCCACATATGATCAGGTATCCTACAACATGTATGAAGGAACTATCCTGGTGATACTTTGGGACAGAAAACAGCGGAGAGTCGTTTGGCAAGGGTATGCCACAACGATGTTTGGGAATCCTTATCAGAATGAGAAATATATCAAATGGGCAGTGAGATCGATATTTGACCAATACAGGGTCTTTGGAGAAGAGCTTGCTGTGCAAAACAGGTTGAATTAGTTTTACCACAGCCTACTGAAGGAGAGCCCGGGAATAAAATTCCGGGCTTTTTTCATTTATATACCAAACGAGGACTCGTAAGACACGCCAGGAAATTTCGTAAAAATCTTCGGATAGGATTATTTTTTATCTTCTGTTTTCTTTCGCTTAACCTCCTGGTAGAGGTCGGTTGTAACGATAGCGGCAACGGCAGATATAAGGCAAATAGCAATGATGATGAAAATATTTGCTCCGGTGAAGATGGATGTGCTGATCATGGTATAATTGTTTTCTATGCAAATAAAACTAATTTCTCAGGCATTGACCAAGCACTACCTCAAGGAATTAATAAACCTCCCAATCGAGCGTATATTTTGCTTTCTTTGTTTCCCGCGGATTTTGAATCATATCTGTAGAAAATGGCCCCGGTGTTCCATCTATATGCATTTTAAAAACGCCTAACTTATCATTGGGCGACAAAAAATCCCAATCCCACAATTCTACCTCAATATTTCGATAACGCTCAATATTTTTCAACTCAATGTTCAATTCTGTGGTTGTATCCATCATGACCGGCTGTTGCTTTTTATCTTGCGGCCAAATCTTTTTGCCATTGTACTTGAGGAATACGTCGTCGTAGCCGGCTTCTTCCACAAAATAACAGTGAAGTCTCAAGAGAAGAACGGTGAGTTTTTTTTCGGCAGTTTCCATTCCTGTGTTGTTATAATATATACTATGAGCAGTAAGCGCTAACCATTAATCGAATATAAATATTTCAGTGTAAATCCAAGCATTACTATTATTCACAAATTTCTGCTCACTTGGGTAACCTCTGGACTTGAACAGAACAGTTGCCACCAGACTATGTTGCCTGGATTTTGGCTATAATTTCCTCTACACTTCTGCTGCAGTTGGGCATAACATCTGGCGTACACTTACCGATTTTATTTGAGACAATAAAGCGCTTGCATGTTGTATATCTGCTAGCTCCGGCTTCACAATAAAGTCTTTTATACGCGACTTCAACGTTTTGAACCGTCAGCACATTATTCAGAAAAATAGGGCACTTGGCCACTTTTGGGCAGAGATTATCCATCTTGTGTTGGTTTTAAATACAAACCAAACTTAGCCGAATAATAAATTTAATTGTAACCGATTTTGTGCCTATAAATCAGACATGTATGAAAGATTTATAATTTTAAAAATTTAGGGTTTGGTCGACTAATTCTAAACAGAAAAAATCATGAAATAGCCATGGAGTGGATCCTATAATACTGAACCGTTTTCCCTTCCTATGAACTCAACAATGTTATCAAAATCATCAGCGATAATATCAGCCTCGTGCAAAAGTTCCCTCCGAAAAGTCGTGACAATCCCCGCGCTTCGCATCCCCGCGCGCTTTGCCGCTTCAATGCCATGTGGTGCATCTTCAATAACCAGGCAATTCTTCGGTTCAACGGCAAGCTTCTCCGCGGCCAGTAAAAATACATCCGGTGCAGGTTTCGATTTGTTACCCACATCCTCGATATAGTAAATGTGACTTCCAAAATAGCCCTGTAATCCGAGATTTCTCTCCACCTTTTCCATGAGCGTTTTGCTCATGGCCGTGGCTATAGCATATCGGAAGGAAGTAGTCTGAACCCAACCCATGAATTGTTGAAATCCACGTATATAGCTGATTTCTTTTTCAAACAATTCGTGAATGATTTCCTTGCGCTCAAGGGCTATACTTTCGGGATTTTCGTTGAGCCGGTAAAAGTTCACCATGAGTCTGGCGCCATCGAGCAGCGTCTGTCCTGCCATGCGCGGCTTCAGATAGTCGCGGTCATAGATAAGTCCCCGGTTCCCCAGCAGAATATCCTGACTGTGGTCCCACAGTTTTTCGGTATCAACCACCACTCCTTCGGCGTCGAAAATGATCGCTTCGATACTATTTCCCATACTACGACTCTTCTTTATAAAATAATTGATAAAATCCCATGCCGCTTTCCTCATCAAAACCTCGCCTGATGAGGTTACGGTTGCCATGGACATAGATATGAAAATTGCGATCGAGCTTTATTACACTTTTAAAGACCTTGTTCATCTTCTTCACTGCATCGGAGTTGATATCAAACTCATCATCTATCCGGAAGTTGCCCTTGCTTTCATATTCCTGCTTGTAGTCTTCGAAAGCCTGGATCAATTCTGGTTCTTGCAGGACTTTCTCCCGAAACCTGGCCTTGTCGAAAGTTTCCTCTTCTTTGAAATATTTAGCTGATTCCTGGATCAGTGACATCTGATCGAGCCGGTCGGCCTCCGGAAATACCTCCACGGCAAAGTCACGGCATAGCTGCAAGTAGTTTTTTGTATTGAAATACGCGTCTTCCCTCGGCCTAACTCCCAAAAAACCCTTTCGCCAGTACTGCGCATCCTCCTTATTGGTATTGTCAACCGTGAGCACAATATAGCCCGCTTCTTCATCAGAATTCAGAATCAGGCACCCCTTGTCCAACTTATTGATATTGATGCCATTGTCATGACTCACCTGGAAATTCCTTCCTTCCGGATACACCTTCAGGTATGTTTCCTTTTGTTCAGATTTGAAAATACCTACGGCATCAAAATCCATATTATCCATCCGACAATTCTCCAGATAGGCCACGTACAATTCCCCGTCTTTTATGTTTGGATGATCCGAATGTTCGTAGAGGTGTTTGGCAATTTGTACGGACAGATCCAACAGGTGGTTCGGCGCATCGAACACGCCCTTCACGAAAGTATACACTTCATTGAACTGCAGGCCTGCCTCATGATAAAAGTTGAACATCTCCGATTGCCGGAACGGCTTTGTGAAATAGTGATTGAGAATATCCCTGACATCACCATTCAGGGCCACTTCCGTGTCTGATAGTTTTATTCCTTGTTCGCCGGACTTATTCCCAACCTGATGAATTGCCAGCCGCGAAAGGGTGGCTTCACTGAAATTTATCATAAGTATGTAATTCGAATAATTGTTTTCCCATACCTGGAAAAAACGCGGTTATGGACAAATGTACTACTCAAAACCAATGGGGTGGCCATGATATTGAACCGGAATTTTACATCAACAACCTTAGCGCCGACACATCATCATAGGGCATATAACCGTGTTGGTTTATGAGATCCTCGTATTTTTTCTGCAAAACTTGTTCAGAACCCTTTTGCGGTTTTTCCAGCAATAGGTAATCCAAAGGCGAAACATCCAGTCCGGAAGTCATTGGGTTTTTAATGATTTTTCCAATGCCATCACTGGAAATAGTAAGATCCTTAAACCCTGCGAATTTATGATATGTGGTATGCTTCTTCAACCACTCTTCAAAAGGTTTCTGGAGATGATAGGCCGGATAATCGGGTGTATTCTTATGATCGATTTCTGTGATGGCACCATCGCAAATAATGTAGCCGTCGCCTGCAGCCCACACATGCGCTTCTGTTTTTTCAAGATCAACAACCATAAGGAGCATCGTCGCCAGGATTTCATCAAGGCCAAGACCAAGCGTTTCTCTAACACTCCTCAGGTCGCTCATGACATTTCTCAGCAATGCTTCGCCAATCTTCTGTCCTGTGCTTTCGCCACTCAATAACAACTGGTTGGCGCTTTTTGCCAGCGATTTCGCATACAACGTTGACGGAAAATAACTCTCCACCGCACTGGAGCAACCGTCCATCACCGCCCCGATATACCAGCGATCATTTATTTGTTTACTATACAAATGGTCTTCGGTATGCAATGGATGTTGACGGCCAATTCCCTTGATCGTAAATATTTTCATAGTTAGAACTTCACCTTTTATTGCCAGAGCGCAAGTTATTCAATTTATCCAGCCCATTCTCCAGGAAGATTACCTTGCAGGAAAGTATTTCTGTTCGAGTGATAAAATGGTGCTAATGAGTTTTTGGCCATTTTATATAGAACTCATATGATTACAATCATAACCGCGCTCCTCAAATCAGCCTATTTTTGAATAAACTTTAAAAACGATGGACAATATCAGACACATCCACGAAGTACTGGATATCCTCGCCGCCCGGGCGGATCATTTCACAATACAAAGCTTACAATCCGGTCTGGCGGAAAGATTTGGCGAAGATGTATGCTTTATGAATTGCGCTGAAAATGTGTTCGGGCTAACGGAAGTTGTTCCGTTCCTGCTGAGCAAAAATAAAATCAGATTGGAAGGAGAGGAAATAATTCCCGTGATGCTGGTCTGCAATCACTAATTTATCAGAAGAATCCGGTTCTAAATTCCAGTCCTTCTTGCCAACATTAGGCATTCGACGTACCTTGTCATTTTTAAAATAATTCGAAAATGAAAGGCATCCGAATCCTTAATCTCTTGATATTTCTTTTTGAAATCACTGCCGGTTTCCCGGCATGGTCGCAGCAAGACCTTTCCGTGGATTACGCTAATTCCATTACTTCAGCCGACCTTCGCGGTCATCTGGAAATTCTTGCTTCCGATGCACTGGAAGGAAGAGAAACAGGCGAGCGGGGACAAAAGATTGCAGCGGCCTACATTGAACACCATTTCAAAACTAACGGTTTAACGGCTGCCGTACCCACCACAGAAGGCAATTCCTATTTACAGCGATTCAATCTTTGGAAAATCAGCCAGGGGCAGGCATGGATAAAAATCGATGAAAACACCGCGGAGCATGGGCGCGACTTTGTATATACCGGCAAGCGGAATTTTACACAACCTGAACGATCAAATCTCGTCTTTGCCGGTGCCGGTAATGAGGCCGACTTCAAGGCTATTTCTGTCGATGGAAAAAATGTGATTTTATTTGTAGATGGTGACCGCGCAGTGCGCAATGAGAAGGTTAGCCTGGCCTTCGACAGTGGAGCCAAAAATGTCTTCATCATTTTCCCGGGTACTGAGGCTGAATTCGCCAGCATTATATCGCGATACAAGAGGTTTGCAACTGGTTCAATGCTCACCATGGCTCTTGAAACTGAGGATGACGATCACGGATATTTCCTTATCCCCTTAGCTATGGGCGCTCAAATCATGAATACAACCGCTTCAACGTTAAAACAAGCCGTGGAAAAATCGAATGCTGGTAAATACAATAGTCTGTTAAAACTCCAGTCTAAGGAAATTGACTTTTATGCACATCAGAATATCGAGGAAGTGAGTACCGAAAACGTCCTTGGTTTTGTGGAAGGGTCAGACAAAAAAGATGAGTTTGTGGTGATTTCAGCGCATTATGATCATATCGGCATTACGAACGGCGAAGTGAATAACGGCGCAGACGACGACGGATCGGGAACTGTGGCGGTAATGGAAATGGCGCAGGCATTTGCTTTGGCTAAAGAAGCAGGCCATGGCCCGAGGCG
>JBGSYX010000548.1:0-1853 GCA_041750735.1 Cyclobacteriaceae bacterium | reverse complement strand
GGAGCTTATATGGGACGCAAACTAAATAACGTCCTCAACACAGAGTCCCAAGTATTCAATCTTACAGACGTAGAAGTAGGAAATGATGGTCTTTTTCCTCATAAAAAAACCTTCATCCAGCCAAATATCGGATTAGATATCGATGTCCGTCAACCGGTTGTAAAAATTCTGAATGCAAGCCTTGCCAATGAGGCTGTATTAACACAAAAAACACGCGGTGCACATTGGAATGTCAGTGGAACGAATTTCTTCGAGTTACATATCCTATTCGAAACCCAATACAAACAATTAAACGACATTTCAGACAAAATTGCAGAACGGGTAAGAATGTTGGGTGGAATTACCATTGCCAGTTTCGGAGAATTTATCAAACATACCCGCTTATCTGAACATGGCACAGAAATTCCTGATCATTTACATCTATTAGCAGACCATGAAACCATCATTCGTTTCCTGCGGGATGATATCAGAAAATGTAGCGAGGAGTATGAAGATGAAGGCACAGTCGACTTACTAGTCGGAGTGATGAGCCTTCATGAAAAAATGGCCTGGATGTTGCGGGCATATATTGAGAATGATTCAGTTAACGGCGGAAGCCAGAAAAGGAAATAATCAGATGAATGGAAAACAAATGGAAAAGAAAATACAACACGATGCCGAAAAGGTAAAAAAGGATATCAATAACTTGATGGATGATGGTGTAACGACCGCGACGAGAGGATTGGAAAAACTGACTGGTGAAGCAAAAAAACTAACTGGTGAAGCAAAAGACACCCTTATCAGTACGGCTGACTCTGTCGGGAAAGATATTGGAAAGGGATTAAAACAGGACAACGCCAAGGCAGATGAAATTGCGAAAAGTGTCCCCGGTGATTTAGGTAATAAAGTTGCTCAATATCCCTGGGTGGCGATATCAATCGGACTGGGAATTGGATTACTGATTGGTGGTTTATTTAAACACGCCAGACGATCCTGACTCAAAAAAAATTAAAAAAAAAGGAAATAAAAATGAACAACGATATGTTTGCGGGAAAATGGAAACAAATACGCGGTGAAGCAAAAATTTGGTGGGGAAAACTCACTGATGACGATCTGGATAAGGTCGAAGGAAATTATGAAAAATTAGTAGGCTTACTCCAGGAAAAGTATGGTTATACCCGTGATGAAGCTGAAAAAGAATGGGAAAAGAGGACAAATTGACATCCTATAAAGAAGTAACCACTTCACAACATGAGCAAGGACAGAATGGTCGTGTCACGACTTTTAAAGCGACTCAATTAATCTGGTTGTTCCTGGGAATTCTCGAAGCATTACTTGCCTTGAGATTTATATTCAAATTGATTGGTGTGAATGAAGCAAATACGTTTGCATCTTTTCTGTATGGATTGACCAACGTTTTTTTGGCACCATTTAGCAGTTTAATTGGTGCACCATCAACGCAAGGCATGACGTTTGAATTTTCGACATTGATCGCCATGTTCATCTATGCGCTGATTGGTTGGGCATTGGAAAGGCTTGTTTATGTTCTTTTCTATCGCCCGCGCGGACCTGTGAGCACTCAACAAAGAACAGTAGTTGATCAAACCCCGCTGCAAACACCCTCAAATGTCAGCACCACAACCACCACAGAACATACAGATTCACAAACATCGAATAGAGTTTAGAAATTGGCTTTATTCATCAAGGTTTATCTGAAAACCTGATTGTGATCCTCCTTGAAAGGAGTAATTAAATGAATTTTGTAAATTTCATCGTGTGGCTTTTTGCCGGAGCAATCATTGGCTGGTTTGCCAGCAGGATGGTAGAAGCAGAACGCAGACGAGTAGTTGAAAAACTAATTTAAAAAGTTTATT
>JBGSYX010000547.1:0-8278 GCA_041750735.1 Cyclobacteriaceae bacterium | reverse complement strand
AAATAAAGGAGTAGATGCTTCATACACCCTCTTCCTTCAAACGACCGATAGCGCCAATTTCAGGTTGCTCGGCAGGGCTAATGAAAACGCTGATGGAGACCATGCCACTCCGGCAACTAATCCGGTGGCATTTGCACTTATAAGAGGAACTGCTAAACTGGACAACAATATCATTATACCCGTACTAAACTCTGGAACAAATTATGCAATTCCTTCCGCTGCCCGACTTTGGATTGATGGCGGATATGTGAGAAAATCAGTGGGGACAGCTATAGTACCATATGGAGTTATCGAAGTCACTGAGGGAACCCTATTATCTGATGTTAACAGCGGGATAACTTTACGGCAGGCCGGGAAACTTAAGATAGATGGAGGATTTGCTCGAATGAACCAATTCCGAACATCGGTCCAGGGCGCCTCTGCCCAGGGGACTTACGAGCAAAATGGTGGTAATGTAGTAATTACAGGTGGTGCAAACATTAGCAATGAATACGCTCAATTTTCATTGACCTATTCAGGCAACGTTTTTATCATGACAGGCGGAACACTGAATATTCAAGGAAGATCAAACTTGGGAACCGGAAGTTTGAGGGGTTCACTTTTCATTAATTCTGATCCGGGCAACCAAAACGTGACTGGTGGTACGGTCATTTTTGAGTCAAATAATGGAGTTGAGTACAGAATTACTTCCCGGGCACCTTTTTATAATGTGATTATGCGCGGAGGTGTTTTATCTCCTGGGAATATTGTTTTAACACAAACCACTTGTGGAACTGGAGGAGGAATTGATGAACCGACCTTAGCTGCTCAGCCATTGGTCGTTTTGAATGATCTGATCATTAATGGTTATTCGGATACCAGATATAACAATCCACTAGGCGGTTTTCCGGTTACTTTTGCCCCGGTTACATCCGGAACCAATGTGAATGACGTGTATGTGGGTGGGAGTTTCCATTTAGGCCGGTATTCATCTTATATCCCAGTCTTTGGTGGGACACCTGATTATGATGCGCTTGCCAATCAACCAACTCAAGCCAATACTACCTGGTTCAACCAGACATCAGCTACTTCTGCTATCGATTCACTTTACTACGGACAGGATGGCGTATCAGGAAATGTGCTTGAATTAGGGAATTTCAACTTAACCAGAAATTCCGGAACTGCCATCAGAACCATTGCAAGAACTGGAAATAACGGTGGTATCCGGTTCGATGTCAATGGGAATATAACTGTTCAATCCGGCACACTTGATCAAAATGCATTTACATTCAGGATTTGGGGTGACATTACAAATTATGACAGGTTGGGTACTTATTTCACAAGTGGGCCGTATCCGACAGGTACGGGTACGCCTTCCGATGCTCAAATTAGGTTCAGGGAAAGCACAGATCTGGTTGTAACCACAGCCGATAATTCAACATTCGGTAATATCAGGTTTAATGTCGGAAACGCGACCAATGTGACTTTCGATAGCGACGTATATATAGAGCGGATGGAATACCTGAATGGAAGAATATATGTAAAGAACCATACTCTTACAGTTGATCAAATATGGAATATCGATGGCGGTGGAGGTTATTGGGAAGATGAAAATACCAGCAGTTTGTTGACAGTTGCTAATTCAGGAATTACGAGTAATATTCTCGTCTTTACTGATGGCAAAGCAAGTGACGGAGGCCTGAAATTAAAAATTACATCCAATACTATTGCAGAGAGTGCAGCGTCACGAATAGATAACATATCGCCAATTACCTTTCCGGTAGGTTTTACAACCGATGGAGGTACGACATTCTATTCCAGGCCAGCTCAATTAAAGGTAAAGGACTTCTCCGATGATGGTTATATACAAATCAATGTCGTGACAGGACAATTACAAACCACCGAACTGACTGGCGGTGAATTATTAGAGCATTATTGGCGACTCAGACATGAAGAATTCACAACGATTCCCAATATCGCCAGCCGCTTTTATTATCGGAATGCTGATAATGGTACAGCAGTGGATTTACCGGCTGGTAGTACCCAACAAGCCAATTTTGTGCCCGGTTATGTCCTGGATAACAATCCATATACAAGATATTTTGAATCCGACCCGACTGAAGATAAAACTGATATAATTACATCGCCTTTTAATGCGAATACAAAATGTATCACTTTCAATGGTGCTTCAACAGGTGGAGATTTTGATCAAACATCATTCTCAGGTTTCAGTCTTATCAATGCCAATTTTACAGCGGGACAGGCAGCAAGGTTTATCGGAGCCCCACAGGTATTTTATACCCGAATTCGCGGTGATGGTTTTCCAATAAAATGGGATAACGGAAACAACTGGACCTTCGCACCCAATGACCTGAATACTAACGGTACAGTGGATGAATATGAATTACACGATAAAGACCAACCGGCAGCTGGTGATTATCCTCAAGCCGGCGATATTGCGGTTATTGGTTGGATACCATGGGGGGATGGTACGGGTACCGGTGAAAATGCCGAAGGTGCACCACATGGGATTACAGCAGATAACATCATAGTTCGATTTGCCGAGCTTCGGTTCAGTCAGATGCTTGACGCTTCCGGAAATCCGGTGCCGAGGTACTATTCAAGAAATTTCCAATTCAGGCCAACACTGTGTATTAACAATTCCGGAGGTGGCGTGAGTGGTGGGAAAATTACCGGGGAAGGTATGTTTTGGATGAGGTCAGGCGGTTCTAAATCAGATCCTTCATTTACCGGTATAGATATTGGCGAATTTGTACAAAACGATTCATCATATTTCATCTATGAGTCTGATAACAATGCCTACGTTTTCAACAATGTTCCTGCAGAAGTACCAAATCTGATGATCGCTGGAAACGGTTGGGGGACAGAAGATAGAGATTTCACAATAACAACAAATGTTAATATCAACCAGGACTTTGAACTGTTAGGCGATGTAAACCTTGTTTTAAACAGTGGTGCAACCGGTAATTTTCTGGTGAATAATGATCTGATCTTGTTCAGGAGTAACGCCAACGGCAATGACAGCGGTGGTGGTGGTGAAATTTCCTTCCCTAACAATGCTAGTCGTACCATTGAAGTGCTCGGCGATGTTCGATTGGTAAATGCCGGAGCACTTATCAATATCAGAACGCCAAATACCACCGTAAACGTAAGTGATTTGATCGTCCACGGGAATATTTACCAAGACAACGGAGGCGGTGGAGGTTTACGGCTGTCCACGGCCGATAACCAGGATTATGTGACACTTACGCTCAAAGGAACCGGAAACCACAATTATGCTGTTGCTACCGGAAATCTGGCAGCGTTTCATAAAATTGTAATCAATAAGGGTACCGATGCATCTTCCATATTTACATTCGACGACAGTTTCAGCCTTCCGAATGTTAACAATACAAGCCAGCAACCGGTTGAAATCGTAAATGGCACTCTGGTACTAAATGATGCTGCAATAAACATCGCTTTTGCCAACGCAGCTACTGGCAGTTTCTATCTTCCGAATACGTTGAATCCTGAGTCTGGGTCTGGTTCAGGTGCCTTGGAAATTCAACAAGGTACTGCTTCCATCGGTGGTGACAATACAGGCATGATCCTCGATGGCAACCTTACCCTGAGTGGGGGTGCACTCAATATGGCTACTGGGGTGGGCAATGGCAATAACTTCATCGAATACACAGCCTCAGGAAAAGCTGAAATTGAAGTGACCGATGGCGCTCTTACAGTCGGGTCGCACATCCGAAGATCAACGACCTCTACCTCCGGTGTGTTGAAATATACTCAGACAGGAGGTTCGGTCACCATAGGCAGGTATGCCGCTCCAACGACTTCCCGCGGTCTGTTTGAAGTGCTTAATTCTGGCAGTTCATTCACACTCGATATCGATCCGTTAGCAGGTCATGATTTTACGATAGTGCGCCATGTCAATTCCACTACTGTCCCGACTTTGAGACTTTCTCCGCAAACAGTAAGTATCACTGATAATTCGGTCATTACCATTGGCAACGGCAATACGCCGGCTAACCAAAACAATTTTGGTATTTTAGCAGAAGTACCATTGACTAAACTCAGCATTGCCAGCCCAAACATCACTGGCGCCAAACTATATTCTGTTCCTCTTGAAGTTGACGAACTTAGTATTATAAATGGAGCCACCTTCAATGCCAACGGTTTCAATGTCACGATCAACACCTTGCTGGCCAACAATGGTACCTATTCTACTTCCGGAACATCTTCCAATAGTCAGAATACGATTTTCCCATCAAATGCCGCCTCGACCATCAGTGGCTCGGGTACGACAAATTTCTGGAATTTTACCAAACAGGGATCAGGCACACTTACCCTGGCAAAAGAGATAACAGTGAATAATAATGGCTTCAGTTACACAGGAACCCTTAATACAGGCTCGTTTGCCATGAATATGAAGAAAGACCTTCTCCACGATGCCACGCATATCAGCGACCCATCCGGCCCGGGAATCATATTTAATGGAACGCAAGAGCAAAATCTCGATCGATCAGGACCAGGTGCCAGTTTTTTTGGGGTGGTGGAATTGAATAACTTATCCGGCCTGACAATCTCTGATACTGAGGAGAATTTTCAGGTAGATAACAAGCTTATCCTAAATACCGGAGTTATGGATATAGGTGGAAATCTTCTCATATTTCCTGTTGGTTCCGTCATTTCTAATAAGGTGGGAGGAACTTCCGTTTCTGATTTCAACATCAACCGGATGATTCAGACCAACAGCTCAATTCGGGATTTTGGTATCAGGAAATATTATCCCGCTACCACGGGTGGCAATATCAGTTTCACCTATCCTGTGGGATTGTTAGGCTATACACCGGTAGTCATCAATGTCACGGATATCAGTGCCGGCCATATTACAGTAAGACCGGTGGCAGACATCCCGCCCATAGCCGAGGATACTGAATTTAACCCACCAACCTGCAGCGATCCCGACATTGTGGATTCAGATAATGTCTTGCGCTATTACTGGATTCTTAAATCGAATGGAATAACCGGCTTCAATGGCGAGGCCAATATGTATTACGATGCCAATGATGTATATGTGACATCGCCTTACACTGTTGCTAATTACGGACCGGCGCGCCTCTTTAACCAAAGTGATACCTGGGATAAGGTTTTCACCACTTCTGAATTTAACGAAATAAACCAACGCATTACGTTTCCTTTCAACGACAGCAATGATGCTACTGTCGAAGGTATTTACACTGCCGGGGTCACCCTGCAAAATGACGGTACTACCCTGCTTTGCGGTGCAGCTATTCCGGACCAGGTGCCGCAATTTACTACCCTAGAAATGGTGGCAAGTGGTGATGTCTATGTAGATGGCTCATACTCGGGAGGTGTAGCACCTAATCCAAGAAATTCTTTTGATCTGATAGTGAAGCCAGGGTTCACTCTTGTTTACGATGTGAACAATGTCAGAACCCGTAAGGTGACGATAGAGGCGGGTGGGACACTGGAACTTGGAAGTGGAACCAGCAATCACAACCTGGGGTTTGTTGTAGGAGAAGGAAATCTGAAGTTGACTTCCAACACAACTTATGTTCTTTTTCCAACAGGGGACTATGATTCATTTTTCCCGGATGTAAATTGTACTATGGGCGGTGGACTCGAATATGCCGGGACTGGGAATTATGCTGTACTTTCCAGCATAGCGAGAGTGCGAAATGTAAAATTCTCTGGAAGTGGTACACGTACTTTTCCCAATAATCATAATTTACGTGTCTGTGAGGATTTGGAATTGCTTAATGCAGTTGACTTAATCATTCCCGATGGCAACAACACCACGACAATTCTTGGAAATGTTTATAAATCCGACGCGTCTTCTTTTGATAATGGAGGAGGCAATTCCAGAATAGTAATGAATGGGGCGGTCCAGCAATTTATCCGTGGTGATTTTACCGGAAACAATGGCTTCAATGGTTTAACCGTCAATAATTCCAATGGATTATCCGTGATTAATGCTGCTGACGCAACAAGAGGTATTTCTGCCAACTCCGATGTGGATGTAAAAGGAATTCTCACCTTTACAAATGGGCGCATTAATACCGACAATAATAATAGCCTGAGATTAAGACAAAGTGGTTCGTTATCTGGATTTAGTTCAAGCAGGTATGTCAATGGGCCTTTTGTGCGTGAACTTGCAAATTTAACCCAGGTATTCGACTTCCCTGTTGGGGACGGGGCCAGGTATGGTTACATGATTATCGAAAATCCAAATGGTGGAAGTTCTCCGAAGTTCTGGACGTCAAGATATTACAATGGAATAGCGACAAGTTATCCCGGTGTCGATAACCTTACACCAGCACCAGCTTCTGGTATCGAGAGTATAAGTGGAAACGAATATTGGGTTATTGATGATGGTACAGGCACCGGATCTGGTGAAAGTGCAATTATTGGGCTGAGTTGGGATAATTATAGCGATATTTCCCCGGATCCGGCAGATTGGACGGATATTACCGTTATGGCATGGAATGACCCCGCTAATTACTGGGACACGAAGGGAGGAACTACACATACAGGAAATGCTACTTTTGGCACATTTAAATCTACGGTAACATTAACATTTTCGCAGAATATTGTGACGCTTGGAAGTATAACAATCAACAACCCACTCCCTGTAGAACTAATCTCCTTTACCGGCAAGGAAGTAGATGACCAGGTTGAACTGAAATGGATTACAGCCACTGAGTTGAACAATGATTACTTCATCATAGAACATTCGCTTAATGGACTCGACTTCGTCGCGATAGGAGAGGTGTCTGGAGCAGGAACCACCACAATCAGGCAGAATTACTCATTTAATCATAACAGGCCTTCGCAATTGAACAACTACTATCGACTTAAACAAGTCGATTTTGATGGTGCCTATGAATATTCTGATGTGATACTCGTCCGCATCAATTCGTTGTCGGATTCTGATGACTTTGATTTTACGATGTATCCAAATCCCACCAGTATTAATAAGGTGACGATCAGGATGGATGCTGTTGACTATTCACAGGATCTCGTCCTTGATATCGTAAATCTCAGCGGAGCCTTGGTGTACCAGCGGGCATTCTCCCCATCTGAGATTTATTCAGAAATGGAGATCAATTTTGGTTCAACAGTGACACGGGGCGTTTATCTTGTAAGGTTGATACAGGATGACAACTATGTTGTAAAAAAGTTAATCATTAAGTAATATTAAATGAAAAAATCAAAAAGGCCCGCAAGGGCCTTTTTTGCATAATACCGAGAACTGTGAATTCATAAATGGTTACATTTAAATAAATTGCATGATTTACTGATGGTTTCAATTTGAGCACTCATGGAAATATTAAAATCGCTATGCAAATTATTTTTATTTTTGGTGATAGTATTGGTGCCATTCATTATAAGCGCATCGGCTTTGGGCCAAACTTGTACATTCACTGGCAGCGGTAACTGGCCGAAGAATCCGTCTCCTATAGCCGTTACAACCTGTTCTGAGACTCAGGTAAATAATGCCACCACCATTATCATTAACCCCGGAGTTACTGTAAACATAAATGATAATGTAACCTGGAAGGCTAATGTGATCGTTCGAGGTACATTAATACTTGAGAAAACTCTCGCGCTTTTAGAGGATGCACCTTGTGATTTAACCATGACTATTGAATCTGGCGGTCGACTTGATGATGGCCCTACCAATAGCGCAAATGAAATCCTTAAAATCTGTGGCCAACTTATTATAACTAAGGATGGCAAAGGCGGCCTTTATGATTGGGATCAATTTCCTACCGGTATCACTGGCCCAGCATCCATTGATCAGGGTGGAGGAACCCTCCCCGTCGAACTCACTTCGTTTAAAGCGCAGGCTGTTGAAAATGCAGTTCACGTTACATGGTCAACCGCATCCGAGCTAAACAATGATTATTTTACGCTGGAGAAATCGAGGAATGGTAAAGCCTTCCAGAAGTTTGCTGAAGTAACTGGCAGCGGGACCACCCCGGACGGCGCTGATTATTCTTACACCGATAAAAATCCTTCTCTGGGATTATCCTATTACAGGCTTTCACAAACAGATTATGATGGGACAACTGAAGTATTTGACGCGGTATCTGTAGTTTTTACTGGTAAATCGATTGGAATGTCTGTCTCCCCCAATCCGCTTCGCGATCAGTCGCTCACAATAAAGTCAGCAGGATGGAATAAAAGCGAAGTCGTTGTGCTGAACATTTACAACCTCTCAGGAATGCACGTGGCAAAATGGAGCTTTACCGCCGACCGCTAT
>JBGSYX010000546.1:0-19987 GCA_041750735.1 Cyclobacteriaceae bacterium | reverse complement strand
GGGAAATCAGAGATTTCATTGTTTCTGACTGATTGAGCCAGTGCCATCCAGTTGTGATGCGACGGATCTTTGACTTTATACGCTTTCAAGTTGCCTTTCTCATCGGTAATGGCGCAGTGGCATATTTCACCCCGCCACCCCTCAACAAGAGATAGGATAAATTTATTCGATTGGGCAATCAACGGTTTATTTTCAGGCGCTGGGAAATCAGGCACCTGCTGAATCAAGTTTTTACAATAACCGATAGACTGGAGGATTTCTTCTTTGCGAATCTGGGTGCGCGACAACACATCCCCGGTTTGTTTCAATATGGGAAGATGCATTATGGAATTCTGATATAAATTGTACGGATGGGAGGTGCGGATATCTCTGCTGAGGCCGCTCATGCGGGCAGCCATTCCAACAGTTCCGATATCCAGTACTTCATCGTAGGTCACCGTCCCTGTCTTTTCCAACCGTGACAATACACTGGGCAGGTAGAGAAATTCTTCAGACATTTCATTGAAATCGGGTTCATAGGCCTGAAATACCTGCATCAGTCTTCCGGCCAGTTCGTTTGTAGATGGATAGTTGATTTTCCCGGGCCGGATCAGTCCTTTCGCCAGACGATTTCCTCCCCATTCCTGAAAGTAATTGACTATGGGCGTTCGCAGCCTGCCATAAACAGAATTTCCAAGCTGATAAGCAATATCAGCGCAAATAGCCGCCAGATCACCTGTATGTATGGCTATACGCTCCAATTCCTGGGCGAGGGTACGTGCAAAGTGCAGGTGATCGTGCGTGGTAAAGCCACAGAGTCCTTCCCACAGATTAGCAAAAGCCGTAGAATGACCAACCGCGGTATCACCTGCGATACCGTCAACAAGCGTGGCTCGCTCAAGGATTTTGGTTTTTTTCAACATCAATGTTTCGATACCCCGGTGTTGGTATCCCAATTGTATTTCGAGGTGGAGGATTTGCTCCCCATTACAGATAAACCGGAAATGTCCGGGTTCAATAACACCGGCATGAATAGGCCCTACACCAACTTCGTGTAGTTCCTCGCTTTCCACCTGGTAAAACGGGTAATTTCCAATGGTTTGATTTTTATCGTGCCTGTTATTTGCATACCGAACCGGCTTAAGCCATGGATGATCGGAATATTTTACACCGAAGTTTTCATGTATCTCTCTTTCAAACTTTTCAAAATTGTGATTCTGACAAGTAAATGATTTATTGGCCTTGTCTGTACTCAATATTGTCGAGGAGAGGAGAATATCGTGACTCTCATCATCGGCGATACCGCAATAAGCCGCCAGATTTTTGCCACTTTCCACTGCAAAATAGTTGACGCAATGCCTGAAAGGTGCATCCTTTAGGAGCGCCAGGTTTTTCGCCATAAACTCGTTGTAGCCGTACTCAGGAATGTCCCGGAGATTGACTGCTTCGTTATTTTTTATCGTTAAAAAGTCCATGGCGTTTAGTGAATTAATGTTGTGGCTTCCTGGATCAGTTGTACAAACATCGCAGGCGGATTGTAGGCTAAGTATATTGCCAGCGCGAGCAGTGCAAATTGTGTGTAAGACTCACGGGGTCTTATGCGCGGAATGTTGTCTTCGTTGATTGTGAGTGGCGGGGTAAATAACAGCTTAAAGATATTGGAGCCAAACCCCCAGATAATCATGGTAAGCAGTATCAGTACGAAAATGAGAACAAAATAATTCCGCGATTCGAAAAGGGACTGAAAGATCAAAAATTCGCTGATAAACAGCCCCGAGGGAGGCATGGCCGTGGCAGAAATAAAGGCCAATAAAATCACCAGCGCCCCGGCTTTATTGTATTTGAAGTAATGACCAACGTCATAGATACTCTTGCTTTGGTAAACCCGGTATATCTGACTAAACTGGAAAAAAAGACTGGGTTTAACGAATGTGTGCAGAATTACATGAAGAATCGCAGCATACACACCGATGCCACCCACTGCCAGTCCAAGAATCACCAGACCCATGTGCTCGATGCTCGAATAGGCAAACATGCGCTTTATGTTTTTAATGTGCGTCATGTACACTGTAGCTACAAAAATGGAGAGCACCGCTGAGATGATCATGATGAGCGAAGCCCAGTGCTGTATTTCGGTAAGAGAAATAATGGCATATACCCTGTATAGACCAACAAACCCCATATTCATCAGCACACTTGAGAAGAGCGCTCCGGCTGGAGCAGGTGCTTTGTCTTTCGCATCGATGCCCGCTGTGTACATGGGCACAAGGCCGATTTTGGCGGTAAATCCTGTGAAAATGAATAGAAAAGCCAGCTTGAGCCAAAACAGATTTAATTTATCATAATTTTCCATGATCGAATCGAACGTCATGTATTCAACGCCGGATTCTTTCATGGAGAGACTCAGAAACAGGATGCCTATATAAATGAAAGTGATGCTTATGGCGCAGACGAATACATATTTCCAAACCCCTTCAAGAGCTCGTATGTTGCGATGGTGGTAAATCAACATGGAAGCGCTCAGGGTGGTGATTTCAACAAATATCCATGTGACAGCGATGTGATTGGACAAATACGCCATGCTACAAGCCATAATGAGCAGTACCATCGCGGAAAAAAACAAGCCCCGTGAGTGTGGCGTTTCATCATGCGTAACGATATACCTGTATCCATGGAAAAAGGCTGGAATGCTGACAATGCACATGGCCAAGAGAAGTAATATTCCCAAAGCGTCGGGTTTAAAATACTCCAGTTGAATGGTATTCAGATGGAAATACTCGTAAAAACTAAAAGCCCACAGTGAGACTAAAAAAAGTATTACCAATAAATAATTTACCGCTGTAATTCTATTGTAGTACAACAATATGCTTATTACAATTGCTTCTATTAAAAATATACCCGGCATCACTATCAGTCTTTAAGGTTTCGTAAAAGGTTTACATCCGGATCCTTCAATACATCACCGATTTTATTGAAGAAAACTCCAAGGATGAGCACGCTGGCAAAAATGTCGAGCATGATTCCCAGGTTCACCAGCATCGGCATTTCATTTCCTACCGCAAGGGCAAGTATAAACACCCCATTTTCTATGACGATATAGCCAATGACATGAGTGATGATTTTCTTGCGGGAGACAATCAGGTACAGGCCGGTAAACAAATTCGACAATGCCACGACAAAGAAGGTCTTGTCAAGATGAGTATCCTCAACAGCGCTGGAAAGAATGATGGTAATCACGATGATCGCAGTGACAATAATCAATGAGATAAAATTGGGCAGATACGGTTCAGCCTCCCTGGTGATGCCGTTGCGTTTGATGATGTACTTGATAAACATCGGTACAGCGAGTGCTTTAAAAACGATGGTTTCAAGGAGAATCAAAATGAGGTTAGCGGTCTTGATTTCGGTCAGGGTAAGCAAGGTGGTGCCAAACAAGATGAACCCCTGGACAATGAGAATATTCAGGTAGGTATAAATCCGGTTGGCAATGCTCATGAAGAGCAGCGTAATGGCAAAAGCGATTAAAAGTATGTCGGTCATGTTAATCTCTGTTAAATGAATTTCCCAAGTACCAGCAACACCCCAAAAAAGATAAGCAGTGACACCGATGTCAGTATGAAAATAAACTGTGGATTATGGCTCATCCTGAAGCGAGCCATAAAGGATTCGATCAAACCTACCACCACCGCAAAGCAAAATTGAATGCCGAAAAACATCGGAATTGAAATATGTAACGGAATGGCACCGATAAAGAAATTGGTAATCAGTGCGCCGTACATGGCAAACTTCAGGTTTGTGCCAAAAAGGATAAGGCCCAAGTCAAAACCACTGTTGTCCAGGATCATTACTTCATGGATCATCGTGAGTTCCAGGTGTGTTTTGGGATCATCGATGGGCATACGGCTGTTTTCGATCATAGCGATGAACACAAGAACAAACGTCGCCAACAAACCAAGCAGGTATGTTATATAGGGCCCGTAGTTTAAGGCATTGAAGATTTCATAAAATGATGTATGACCGGTAAACAAGGCAAACGAACCCATGATGATAAAAAAGGCCGGTTCTACCAGCATGGAAAATAAGGCTTCCCGGCTAGCGCCCATACCTTCGAAACTACTTCCTGTATCCAATGCCGAAATGATCATTAAAAACTTGCCCAAGGCCAGCACGTAGGCAAACATGACAAAGTCACCATTGAAAGAAATTATTCCGGGAAGGTTTCCATGGGGTATCATTAGAATAGCCATCAGTATTGACGCTATATAGATCGATGGGGCAATCTGAAATATAATGCTGGTTGTATGGCTGTACACCGCGCCTTTTTTCCACAGACGGATGATATCCTTCATGGGCTGTAGAATGCCCGGACCCTTTCTGCCCGACATCATACTTTTCGTGCGGATCACCAGCCCTACGAAGAATATACTTGTGAAAAGAATTAGTATGAAACTGACCATATTATATATTCTTTAATATTTGAAGCACGTGCAAAATTCTGTTGATCAGCAAGGGCAACAGAATGGCGATGGAGATGAAAATGAAACCGTACAATACGTAATACTGAACATTTCCATTCTGCAGAAAGACAAACCGGTTTAAAAAGCCACGGAACATTTTTATGGGTTTGTCAATGACAACGTACTCGATTTTGTCGTAGGCATGGGTTGTCTGCTCTATCGTCTTGGGGTACAGGCCAAATGCCATGGTTTTTTTCTTATGAATCATCAGGATGGCTTCGAATAACTTTCTGTAAGTACGGACAAACGATGAAGCTGAGTATTGAAGCTTTGTGCTGGTACCAACATAGCCGCAACCCCACGTGCAATCGGGAGAATTCCGTCTGGACCCTATACTATTCCTCACAATATATAGTATAGCACCCATGGCAACCAGGATGGCAGAGTATAACCCGATTATTGTCAAAAAGTCCATACCCGGTGCTAGGATATCGGCTGCATTTATTGGTGTGTTAAACCTGAAAAGTCCTATTGTTTTTTCCAGATATGGAGAAAATAGAAATGGAAAAATGCCAATAAGAAGCATCATAAAACCAATGGCGTACAAGGGCCAAACATGGAGTGGTTTTTCAGGGTTCGTTTCAACCGGCAAGTCTGACCTGCCGGTTCCTAAAAATACAATGCCGAATGCTTTGGTAAAGCAAATCATGGCCAGTCCGCCAATGAGGACTAATGCCAGAATGGAAAACAGAAGAATTATAGTACTGCCAAATTGGTTGGATAGTAGGCCTTTGTATAATCCGGTGAAAATCATGAACTCCGACACGAATCCGTTGAATGGAGGCAATCCGCAAATCGCTACTGCCCCGGTAAGAAACAGTATGGCAGTACGTGGCATTTTTTTTATCAATCCGCCCAACGCTTCAATATTCATAGTATGGGTAATTTGGTAAACCGTCCCAGCACTGAAAAACAACAATGACTTAAAAAGTGAGTGGTTCAATGTGTGCAAAAGTGCGCCTCCGAATCCGGTAACAATCATCCATGGTTGTGTAGTACCAATTCCGAGGCAACCCAAACCGATGCCTATGCCGATAATACCGATGTTTTCAATACTGTGATAAGCGAGAAGCCGCTTTAGGTTGTGCTGCACGATGGCCAGCATCACGCCGTACAAGCCTGTCAGTATAGAGATAAACAACATAAAATATCCCAAAAAGGTAAAATTGGCCTCAACAAGTGTCAGCATCCTTAAGATGCCATAGATTCCGATTTTTATGATCACCCCAGACATGATTCCGGAGATATGAGCTGGTGCGGCTGGATGGGCAACCGGCAACCAGGTATGAAATGGTACAAAACCCGCTTTTATACCGAATCCAACAAAAAAGACGAGAAATATACCTGTGCCGAAAATCGGATAAACAGTTGTGTATTCTGTTATCACCGCAAAATCATACGAGCCAGTTTTTACTTTCACCCATAGGAATGCCATGGTCAAAAACACAATGGCAACATGCGATTGTATCAGGAAGTTAATTCCGGCTTTTATGGTTTCCCGCTTGTAATGTTCAAATATCACCAACATGAACGAGCCAAGTGCCATTATTTCCCAAACAACCAGAAAAACAATGGAATTCTGAACAACACAGATATCGATCAGCGAAGTATAGACGATGATATAAGCGGCTGCGTGAATTTTCATTAAAGTGGCTTCTCCCTGGTATTTTTTTAAATATTGGATACCATACCATGCCCCGGTGAGGAAAGTAAAACTGATAACAAGGATAAACCACGCCGACAGGTAATCGATCCGAATTGCAATGGGGCCCGTTGTGAAAGTCCCGGTATAAGTATGTTCGAAAAGACCATTGGAAAATACGTGAAATGCCAGTACGCTGCAAATTACAACCTGCGCAGTGATGGTAAAAATAGCTGTAAAACCAAGCCATCGTAGTCTGAGAAATGGTGTGAGCACCACCAAAACCAAAGCCATCAATTGCACTATTTCCAGCAGCGTTTTTATCATCATAAATCCATCATGAAATAATCCCTAAAGCTGTTCCTATAAAAACAATGATAACGAAAAACAACCCATACAGCACGTAGGATTGAATCTTGCCATTCTGGATAAATTGAAAATAATTGAGGGTGTGGGCAATGCGCTTTACTATCGTATTTACCACAAGCTTCTCAATCAGGTCGAAGTAAAATGTTGCGAATTTTTTCTCACCCGGATACAACCTGATTTTTGGTATTTTATCAAAGTAGATGTGCTCCCTGGTAATGAATCCAAACAGGTTTGCAAATGTACGGGCAAATGAGCCTCCGGTGTATTGAGCGGCCGGAATTGGAGCAACATACCCGCAACCCCATGTTTCGCACGTCTCCTGTTTCCTCTTTCTGATCACAAGAAACCGCGTCAAGAAAACCAATACTACCAACACTAAAAAGTAAAAGCTCAATTGTCCAATCGTTGTCAGCCCATAGGTGCCGGCTGTGATTTCTGCTGTATTCACTTCGAAATGAGTTGGAAATACCGAAGCCACCACGGCTCCAACCTGGTCGAAATAGAATTGCGGAAAAACTGCAATGGTCACCATCAGTATGATGATGATATATTGGGGCAATTTCATCACGAAGGATACTTCATGCGGAGGGTGCTGCAATTGTGTTCGCGGTTGCCCAAGGAAAACAATCCCGAATAACTTGGTAAACACAATAATCGACATGCCTCCCACCAGTACCATGCCTGTGAGCGAAAGAATGAGCAGGATCACATGGGCAATGCCTTTCATAGAGAACAGGCCTTTGATCAAACCTGTGTAGATGAGGAATTCGGATATGAATCCATTGAAGGGGGGGAGTCCGCCGATGGCCAACGCGCCGATGAGGAAGAAGGTAGCAGTATAAGGCATAGACCGAATCAGGCCGCCAAGTTTTTCGATATTGCGTGTGTGTGTTTGTTGGTAAATGCTGCCGGCACTGAAAAAAAGGAGCGATTTAAACAGCGAATGATTCAAAGTATGCAGCAAAGCGCCGCCGAATCCCAGAATTACCAGCTCGTCTCTGGACAGTCCCATTCCGATAAGTCCAAGACCCATTCCTACGCCTATTAACCCGATATTTTCAATCGTGCAAAAAGCGAGGCTGCGTTTCATATCAAACTGTACAGCGGCGTTAAGTATTCCGTACAAGGCGGTTATTATAGAAAGGTTCAGAACAACTTCACCAATAATCAACCAGTCAACCCTGACATAAGAAATAATCCTGAAAATACCATAAATCCCAAGCTTCACGATTACGCCCGACATCACTCCGGACACATGAGATGGCGCGGCAGGATGCGCATGCGGTAACCACGTATGAAAGGGCAGAAACCCGGCTTTCACCGCGAAACCAATAAAAAAGATGATGAATATCCAGATGGCATGATTGTCGGCGCCGATCGCTGCCAGGGCCTCCAGGTTAAAGAAGCCAGTTTCTGAAAAAAGCCATATGAATCCCGCCGTAAGGAATATGACACTGATATGCATTTGTACCATATAGTTGATACCGGCTCTCAGCGTACCCTTGTTCTGGTATTCGAAAATAACCAGCATTAACGACGACAGCGACATAAGTTCCCACGAAATAAGGAACATGATGCCGTTCTGAAACATGCACACCCACACCATGGAAATATGGAAAAGAACATAAAAAATCCAGTGCAACCCGACGTTTGTTTTCAGATGCTGGTAAGACCGCATATACCCGAGGCCAAACAAGGCGCCGTTTAAGGAGGTGACATTTATGATCAGAATAAACCACGCCGAAAGTTTGTCAACGCGTATGTCAATAGGTAATCCCGGAATATGTGAAAAATGCAGCGTTCCTGATTGCACATCGCCTCCCAATGCAAAAATTGAGGGTATGGTGGTGATCAGTGAATTTACAAGTATCGTGAGTAAAGCAAATAGAGCTTTGTTTTTTCCTGTAGCAATTCCAATAAAACCAACCAGTAAGACAACTACTGAGAGCAATCCAAATTGCATGACATTCATACGGCGCGCAAAAAGTATAATTCAATTATGATGTAAAATTAAGTCACGGGATAAGCAAATAAATTGATTTGGATTACTTATTAAATTGATTGAGATCAATAATTTTATGCTTTCATTAAAAGCAATGGAGATGGATACCTCGCTAAATAAAATCCGGGAGCGGTTTCACCTGAGAAGGGAGTATGACTTTGAAAGCTTACCGGAGCATGTCCGCGATGATTTCGCCAATCAGATGATTGTCAAACATTTTAAGCGCGGGCAGAATATATTTACTGAAGGCGCATTTCCCGCGGGGATCTATTTTGTCAAATCGGGGAAAATCAAAAAGTTCAAAATGCTCAACAGCGGGAAAGAGCAGATTATTTACATCTGCAGTGAAGGTGAAATGATTGGATATGCTGCATTTCTGGGTGAAGAAAGGTACCACGACTCGGCGGCGACCATCACCGAATCAGCCATCGGTTTTATACCCAAAGACCGGCTCGTATACCTGATGGACAGGCACCATGAGTTGTCGAAACTTCTTATAAAGAAGCTAAGCCACGAATTTGGAGTCATGGTAAATTTCATCGCCACATTTACCAAGAAAAGCGTGCGCGAGAGGGTAGCGCTCACACTGTTGATCCTCAATGAAAACTTTAGGAATAATGTCAACGAAAACTCAGAAATCCAGATCGAACTGACGCGTGAAGATTTCGCCAATATTGTCGGTATAGCGATAGAAACCCTGGTGAGGATTCTAAGTGATTTTGAGAGGGAGGGGTTGATAAGTAAAAAGGGCAGGAAAATTGTTATCCGTCAGCCACTAAGACTTTTTTCAATTGCAGACCTAACGGATACTTTTTAAGATAAGCTTGCAGTTAATTATTCTAAAATTAAGGCAAAAGGTTGGTCACCCATTTAATATAATACTGGATTACGTAGGTCTTATACTTGTCGTGGTGTGGTTCATGGCGTGCTCCATTCCAAATCATGAAAGCTGCTTTTTCTCCAAGCTTTTCAGCATACTTCTGGCTGCCTTCCAAACTGGTAGTTTTGTCATTTTCTCCATGGCAAACGAGCATAGGTATATCTGATGCAGAAGTGAATTTTAAAAGATTAAGACCATTTTTATACAAAGAATGAAATAGGGAAAGTGAAATCTTGTTGTGCACGAGTGGATCATTTTTGTAGGCAGCCACTTCTTCTGGGACTGAAGATATTTCATCGGCGGCAATACCATTCGGAACAGTAACGGACGGGAAATAATTCTTAATGACGCCAGCAAGTGATATTAACCAGGTTGGGGGGCTTTTTACCAGAGAAAACCATGCCGATGATACAATGGCGCCTCTAACTTCCCTGGATTTGATGAGCGAAAGATAAGACGCCACTATTTGTCCGCCCATGCTATGACCTAGAAGAAATATCGGGATGTCCAGGAATATGCTGCGGCATTGCATCAAGGCCTGTTCCATATCGTCAACCAATTGTTCGATGGACCTGGCATGACCTTTTTTACCGCCGGATTTGCCATGACCACGAAGGTCGAAAGTAAAAACTGCCATGCCGTTTTTGAGAAACTCCGCCGACAACTCGTCGTACCTTCCGGAATGTTCACCCAAACCATGCACGATGAACAAAACCGCTCGGGCCGGCTGATCAGGATATGAACAAGTGCAATGAAGCTTCACCGCGCTGTCAGAAAGTACTTCGTAATTTTCGGAATCCATAAGAATTCAAGAGTCTGTTAATTCGTAAAATAACCATAAATCCATCGATATTATACTTTTATCTGTTTGAAATTTCGTTCGATTTGACCTAACATTGTCGCAAAACCACGATATTGAAAAGAGCAGTTTTCATAATTGTCATCCTTGCCCTGCTATCTGCGGGTGCCTATTATTTCCTACAAAATTACCGACGTCCTGCCATCGATCCATGGAAGATGGTGCCTGCTAATGCGATCCTGGTCTATGAAAATAGCAATCTTGTGGATGGTTGGAACAAGATCATTGAAAAGCCGGTTTGGAAAACACTACGAAACATTCCCTATTTCATGCGCTGGCAGCAATCACTCGCTGATCTGGACTCACTATCCGGCAAGAACGGCACCATAGACCGCCTGTTGCGGAACAAGGAGCTGATCATATCAATGCACATAACGGCGGCGGAAAACTTTGATTTTCTCATTACCCTCGATTTGGGCAATGAAGATGGATTGAATGCATTCCGTGAGGCTATTGAAAACCTGAAATCGAAGACAGGGATTACTTCCCGGACACGAACCTACCAGGGGATGGAAATCATGGAGCTTATCGAGAAGGGTGGTAAATCGACATTCACGTATTTTATATATAAAAACGTAGTTTCCGGAAGTTACACGCCGTTTCTTGTGGAGGATGTCGTGCGAAACACCGCTGATGATTTCAAGGAATCATTTTTGGAGACCCGATCAAAGCTGGACGGAATCTCCAAACTGGAAAATGACGATGGAAACCTGTATGTGGATTACGCGAGGATACCTGACTTTTTTGCCACTTTTTTTGCCGGTGATTTTGCCAGGGAGGTTCGTGAATTTACCATGATTGCCGGACAAGCATTTCTGGATGTCAAAGTCGCCAATAATGAATTGCTGATGAACGGTGTGACGGTGCCAGAAATAAACACCGATGAAAGTTTCATAGGCACATTCCGCAACCAGGATCCTGAAAAGCTCGGCATTGCGCCCCTGTTGCCTCTGAATACTGCTATCGTATATCACGTGGCGTTCAGCGATTTTGAAGAATGGCAAAGTCAGGTGTATAAGTATTGGTCAGTCACCGATAAGCCGCAATTTGAGCAGGCCATGGCTTTTTACACAAAATATAACCTTGCCACTGACTGGGTAGGTCATGAAGCAGCCAGCGCTATCCTCGATTCTCCAGACAAAGAGAATCCCGGGAGGCTGGCAATTATCGGACTAAAGGACCCGGATAAAGCCTTCGAGGAGATTTATAAATTCATCAACCGAGTCCATGAAGAACAGGGGGATTCACTCTTTACAGAGGTATATTATGATCTGCCAATAGTCCAGGTTCCGTTTTCTGAGTTTCCGGCGCTTTTAATGGGGCATTTTTTCAAGGGATACGAAAACACCTACGCCACAATTTATGGAAGCTACCTCATTATGGGAAATTCCATGCAGGCGGTAAAGCATTTCCTGAGCTCCATCAATGAAGAGAATAACTGGGGAAAATCCATACGCCAGACCACTTTTCTGGAAAACACCTGGTCGGTAGCCAACTTTTCCATGATGATAAATACATCACTGTGCTGGCCTATGCTCGTTACCAATATGAATGATTCGTGGAAAGAAACCATTAAGAAGTATGAACCACAAATCAGGAGTTTTGACCTTTTGGCTATCCAGGTTAGTCATCTTGATCAGACATACCATACGAGTATTGCGATCGGACACCAGGAAAAGCCGGTGCTTGTGCAATATGCCGACCGCCTGAATACTACCAAATCAACTACAGTAACATCTCCGATTATTACCAGGCCCATTGTGGTACGCAACCATGTGACGAATAAGCAGGAAATCCTGCTGCAGGATTCATTATTCAATTTATACCAGGTTTCGCTCAATGGATCGGTTAACTGGAATATCAGTATTAAGCAAAAGATTGTCACGGATATTCACCAGATTGATTATTTCAAAAATGGAAAATTACAATACCTTTTTGCTACTAAAAATCAGATTTACGTCATAGACCGTAACGGCGAAAACGTGGAAGGGTACCCGAAAAAACTACCCGGGAGCATGGAAGCAGAGCAACTTGTGGTGGTGGACTATGACAATTCGAAAAACTATCGCTTTCTGATCAGCGACACCAAAGGCAATCTTTATATTTTTGACAAAGAAGGCAACAACCTGGAAGGCTGGACTCCGCGGGTAATTGGAGGGCCGTTGGCTGCGTCACCATTCCATTTACGCGTTAAGGGCGGTGATTGCATTGTAGCATTGGAGAAAAGCGGGAAGTTGCATCTGCTGAATCGCAGAGGGGCCGAATACCCCGGATTTCCTGTAGATTTCAAGGTTACGGCTGTCTCGGGGATATTTTTTGTCGCCGGCAATGACTTTGCCACATCGCGTTTGACGACCGTATCGACCGATGGTGAAATCATCGAGGTAAATCTGAAAGGGGCAGTTATACGCAGAGAGCAGTTTTTCAAACCTTCCAAGGACGCGTCGTTCTGGTTGCTGCCCGACGCACAGAAGAAAACCTGCGTCGTCGTCAGGAAGGAATTCAACAAACTCAGTATTCTCAATACAAAAGGTGAAATCATTCTCGAAAACAACGTGATATCTTCGGGGAAGTTGTCGGTACAATTCTACTATTTTGCCCCCGACAACCAGATATTTGTTGTGCTGGACGAGGATCAGGAATTTGCATTCATCTTTAATCAGCGCGGTGAGCAAGTCACATTCGAACCACTGGAATGCAGCCAGCCGGTGGGACTGATGTATTCGGCCTCGAAAAATGAATTTCAATTGTTCCGATGTTTCGACAAGGCCCTGTTCTTTCAGACAATTAAGTGATAGATACAATAAAGGTCAAAAATCCATGAGCCACCGGTGACGAATGGATGGTATTTTAATGAATTTAAAGTGTTTTATACAATGAAGGTTTTCGCAATTGCTGTCTTAATTTTTCTAAACCATACCCTGGGGTTTTCGCAGGAAACAACATTCAACCTGAATAGCCCGTATCAGACGCTCCTCACGCATGTTTCCTACCTGGAGCAGGACAACTACAGGCCGGATATAGCGGCCAACGTATTTAATCCAAAAAATCTTAAGGACAGAAATCCGACCGAATTGGCCGTCAAGTTAATGCAGGTTTATAAGGGCGCCGGTATCAATATAGATTTTGAGGCAATCCCCAGCGCCAATAACTATACCGATTCGCTCACCGGCCGTCAGGTTTATTATGTATCGAAGAAGTATCCGCAGATCTATCTCGAAAAGGTTGGCGAACGATGGTATTACTCTGCCGAAACCGTGCGCGAGATTGAGGCATTACACAATGAGGTATATCCATTTGGTGCCGGTAAGCTGCTGGATTTGCTACCGAAACTAGGGAATAACAAATACCTTGGCCTCTACCTGTGGCAGATCATCGGGGTGCTTATCCTGGTATTTACAGTCTTCATCATCCATAAGCTATTCACTTTTATTCTTGAGAAAGTGATCATCAAAATTCTCATTGTAAAGGGGCATGTGAAGATGGCGGGCAATTATGTACTGCCCGTTGCCAGACCGCTGAGTATTCTTATCATCTTTCCGATTCTGATGATATTCGTCCCTGTGCTGCAATTGCCCATCACTATCAACAGCTACGTGCTAATAATACTTAGGGCTCTGTGGCCTCTTTTTGCTACAGTGGTAGGTTATAAGTTTGTGGATCTGCTGAGTCTTTACCTCATAAAACTCGCCGACAAGACAGAGAACACGCTCGATGATCAATTGGTGCCGCTGGCAAGAAAAGCATTGAAAGTTTTTGTCATCATCATCGGTTTCATGGCTATCCTGGCCAATCTCGATATTGATATTCTGCCCTTACTCACCGGTCTTTCCATTGGTGGTTTGGCATTTGCGCTTGCTGCGCAAGACACCATCAAAAACTTCTTTGGCTCTATCATGATATTTCTCGACAAGCCATTTCAGATCGGTGATTGGATCACATCAGGTGAAATTGATGGCACCGTTGAAGAAGTTGGCTTCCGCGCTACGCGGGTTCGCACTAACAGAAACTCCGTTACCTACGTGCCCAACGGCATGCTGGCTGATAAAACGGTTGACAACCTGGGATTGCGGAGATTCCGGCGCTTTTCTACCAAACTCACCATACACTACGACACCGCACCGGAAATGATAGAGACTTTTGTAAAAGAAGTGCAGCAAGTGGTGATAGACCATCCCGACACGGTGAAGGACAATTGGCAGGTGTATCTGAACGATTTCGGCGATTCGGCGCTGGAGGTGCTTTTTATCGCTTACCTGGAAGTAGCAACACTGGCCGATGAACTTCGGTGCCGGCAGGAACTCATGTTGGGAATCATTAAGACGGCTGACAGGCTGGGAGTAAAATTCGCCTACCCCACAAGGTCACTTTATATCGAGACAGACCAGACGATGAAGGCAACGACCTGACGGGGGGGACTCTCGCTTCCTAGTGCTTAATCTGGCTCTGGAATAATTGGGATTGGAGGAAAGCCTGATCTTAATAAGGTTATCGCCCTCGCGTGCTGGCTCAAATCACGAGGATTGATGACTGGAATCCCGAACCCGTTAGTGCCAATTGATGTCTACTCGTTGAATATGGAAATTTCGTATATTCGATAAAAATTTTAGTATGTCGACTAAAGAACTTAAAGAAGAGATAAGCAAAGTGCTGGATGATGCACCAGAAGAGATACTTGAGAGCGTTCTTGACTATCTTAAAGGACTGCTATTAAGATCAAAGTCAAATGCGATTCTTTCAACTAATTTAAATCGGATACTTCTTGAGGATAAGGAAGTACTTGAAAGACTAGCTAAATGATATCCATTTCAGAAGTAATACTGATTCAGGATATTCTTATAGAGAAATTTGGCGGAACTCGTGGGATACGAGATAAAGGATTACTAGAATCAGCTATTTCACGACCTTTTCAGACTTTTGATACAAAAGACCTTTATTCGACAACGATTGAGAAAGCTGCTGCTTTGATAGAAAGTATCGTAACAAATCATCCTTTTATTGACGGCAATAAGCGTATTGGTTATGTTATTATGAGACTATTCCTAATTGATAACGGATTTGACCTAGTTTCGAGTCAGGATGATAAATATGATTTTGTCATAAAAATAGCTTCTGGCAAATCAGATTTTGAATCGATTTGTAAATGGATTGAAACTCATTTAAAAAAAAGAAACAGGCACTAACAAATGGTCATCAAACATGCGGGTTTCAGAGGTTTTCGAGCGTTTGTAGCTCGGTCAATCGGCAGTCGGTATACCACCTATAAGGCGAAAGTTTGCGACTTGTGCCAAAAAAGAAAAGCAAGGTAGGTGTTCTGGTTTTCCATGCCTTCGCCAAATAAACCTGCTCCATCCATCATGGCTTAATTCGCCATTTTCCCATCTCCTCTTACTTAACTCTACCGATATTCCTTTTCACGTCCCTTCTTATTATCTTCCCTACTGGAAAACATCGGATATAGTGCTGAAATTTCGGCAAGTCTGTCAGCAGAAAAGACCTAGTTTCATCTTTTGATACTTTATAAAGGATGATTACCTTGATATTAGAAAGTCAGCATTGCCAAATGAAGAAAATAAGAATATCAACAGCTCAATTCGAGAACAAAAGTGGTGATAAAAGTTATAACCTCTCTGTTATTGAACGACTCGCAAAAAATGCTGCACAAGAAGGGTCACATGTCATTGCATTTCATGAATGTTCTATCACGGGCTATACATTTGCAAGAAATCTTTCAAAGGAGCAAATGCTGGACCTCGCAGAATTTATTCCCGGTGGAGCGAGTATTCTGAAACTTACCGAGGTGGCAGCGCAATGGGATATCGTTATTTTAGCAGGACTCTTTGAAAAAGACGAAAACGATAATTTGTTCAAGGCCTATGTTTGCGTAGATAAAAATGGACTGGTTGCAAAATACAGAAAGCTTCATCCATTCATAAATCCATATTTAACGGCAGGAGACAGTTATTGCGTTTTTGAAATCCATGGTTGGAAATGTGGAATATTGATTTGTTACGACAACAACATTATTGAAAATGTAAGGGCCACAAAACTTTTGGGCGCGGACATCATTTTTATGCCTCACGTAACCATGTGTACACCATCTACCAGGCCAGGTGCCGGTTTTGTTGACCCTAAACTTTGGGAAAACCGTGAGATCGACCCGACTTCATTGCGACTGGAATTTGACGGTATGAAAGGCAGGGGGTGGTTGATGAAATGGTTGCCATCAAGAGCATATGACAATGGGATTTATGTAATTTTCTCAAACCCGATTGGCATGGATGATGACCAATTGAAAAACGGCTGTTCCATGATTGTTGACCCCTTTGGAGACGTTATTGCTGAATGCCGTTCATTTTCGGATGATTTTGCGACGGCAACCATTACATCTGAAAAACTTACTATGGCGGGCGGCTATAGATATGTAAAAGCAAGAAGACCCGAACTATACAAAGACATTATTGGAAAAGACCATAACTCTGAGCAAAAAGTAGTGTGGCTTAACCCAGACAAAACATAAATACTAAGCCATTCAGATGGTTTCTCAAACCCGTACCAACCTGATCGGGTAGGTCTTTCCGGCATTCCACTGGCATACGTAGATATTCTTATCCTCATCAATGCAAACATCATGGCAGTGTTTGAATACTGCCTCCGCCTGAACCATCAATTGTAGCTTTCCATCACGGTATTCCGGGGTCGTACCACCGGGATTGGAGATTACTCGATTCTGGCCGTCGAGGATAGTTACGAAGCCGGAGTTATCGGTTTGATTCAGATAGCGCAGTCGCGACCAGCATACACCGGCATAGAGATTCTGTTCATCGATCACCGCCCTGCAAACAAAAGCTCCCGGCAGGAATAGGGTGCTGAGGTACTTGCCATCGAGCGAAAAGTATTTGAAACTATTATGAGCCCGTGAAGTGCACAAAAGAGTGGGGTTCCCCTTATCCCGGTAATCAATGCATACCCCATGAGCGGTTTGGAACTGGTTGTCATTATCGCCCTTGCCCCCAAAATGCCTGATGTAATTGCCCTGCATATCGTACTGGATAATATACTGCGAACCATAGCCATCAGCGACATAAATATCTCCGTTGGGTCCAATAGCCGTTTCGGTAGGTTTGAAAGGGTCTTCTTTTGCATAAATCCCAATCTCCGACGGATGGCCAATGGTGAGCAGGATTTTACCGTTCAATGTTGTTTTGAAGACCTTGCCCAGGTTGGGGTCGCAAATAAAAAGAAATTCATCACCCCCCGCGTTCCATAGCGTCAGTCCGTGCCCGCCGGGAAATTCATGGCCCCAGCTATCGAGCAGTTTGCCGGATTTATCGTAGATAATGATGTTGTTTTTTGTCTCGTCGGTTACCATAATCAACCGGCCTTTTTTATCGATTACCATTTCATGGCAATTATTTACAGGAGTGGTGGCAGGATCGAGATTTCCCCAGGCAGTATCCACGCTATAGCGAAAATCGCCATGGCCAATAATCGGTTCTGTATTCATTGGTTTTGATTTTAATATGGTAAATGCTGTACCTGCGGAAGCTAAAGCCAGAGAAGCTGCAGATTTCACAACAAACTCCCTGCGGAGCATTGGCTTTGTTCTGTTCATGGTATTTTAATGAAAATGTTTCCGAATCGGGAATCTATTAAATTTCAAACGCTTCACCCAGCAAAATTCAGAAATTATTGAATGAGAGGTACAGGAAGGATTTAATAAATTGCCAGACTTATAGCCAACAAAAGTATAAAAATCCTCAGCATTGAAGTGGAGCCTTTTTACATTAGTATATTGGTAGAATATTAAGGGATTATCATTCCATGAAACGACGACATTTAAAATACCTGAGCAAAGCTGGTTTTTTACATACGTCCCGCGCTGTATTGAAGCATATGAAGCCGGCCAGGCAGAAGATTGGCGCTGCACCGGGAACAATGATCTATACCGGCCATCAGAATCATCCGACGGAGATCGAGTTCATTCAATTCGATGGCAAGGATGTGGAGATACAGAAGGTTCAAAATGTACAGGACGTAGAGACGCGAATAAAGGAGGACAAAGTTAATTGGGTCCGGGTTACCGGCTTTGATGACATCGCTACCATAGAGACTGTTGGCAACACATTCAGCATCGATCCGCTGATCATGGAGGACGTGGTACAGACGGAGACTATTCCCAAATTTGAGTTGCATGCCGATCACATTTTCATCGTAATGAAACAAATTTCCATCAACCGAGAGGACAATAAGATCGATTTGTCGCATTTCAGCATGATACTTACCCCGCAAACACTAATCACTTTTGCCGAGACTCCATTGGACATTCTTAATACACTGGAGGAACGGATCAAAAATAGTCAGAGCCATGTGCGGCGTATGCCTGTAAGCTTTCTCTGCTACCGCGTGATGGATACCATCGTAGATTACTATTCGATGGTGTTGGAGTGGTTTACAAATGCAATTGCCGAGTTGGAAGAACAAATGGTGGAGAATCCCTCCAAGCGACATATTCACTCTATTCTGCTACTGAAAAAACAATGGTTGGTCTTGCGCAAAGCGCTGGTCCCGTTGAGGGAAGAACTCAGGAGTGCACTAAATACCAACAGTGAATTCATTCAATCCATGGGGGAGAAATACATGGCAGATATTCAGGATCACCTGGATGGATTATCGCAAACACTGGAAATAATCCACGCCTCCCTGGACAACCTTATGGAACTAAACCACTCAACCATAAGTACCAAGATGAATGAAGTGATGCAGGTGCTGACGGTAGTAACGACGATTTTCATACCGGTTACCTTTATTGCCGGGATCTATGGAATGAATTTTGAAAACATGCCCGAAACCCGCTGGCCAAATGGTTATTACTATGCACTTGGCCTTATGCTGCTCATCGGGCTGAGCATGGTGGCTTACATGAAAAACAGGAAGTGGTTTTAAGAACTTAAGATAATATGGAAAATAAAGCGAGTTTGGGTACAACCGCCAGGATAATAACCATGGGTGTAACAATTCTTTTTACGACTCTGGCAGTTTTTGGCCTCTCCGTGATTTTTGACGCTGATAAAGACCTTCTTGAAAAAGCGCAGATTGGTTTCATGATTTTGCTACTCCTTGTGGTTTATGTGTTTTGTTACCTGTATCGTCCTCTTGGTTATATGGTAGATCGCGAAAACATCACTGTACACCGCCCACTTAAAAGTGTTATAATACCACTAAAAGAGATCGGTGAAGTTTTCCAGGTTTCACCTGAATCCATGAAATGGACGATCAGAACATTTGGGAATGGCGGTCTATTTGGCCTTTACGGCAAATTCTGGAATACGAGATATGGCAATATGACCTGGTACGCAACGAGGACAGATAACGTAATCATGGTTGTCATGAAGAATGCTAAAAAAATCGTTCTTTCTCCGGATCAACTCTCGATGCTTGATGAGATTCTGCGCAGACTTAAACCCACTGATAGCTCAGATTTCGATTAGGCCGCATTCTTCAACTGCAAATCTTCTGGTTCGATTTTGACATCTGCAGAGGTGGATCATCTGGAATCTATATCAATGACCTCTTTCAATTATTGCTCTTATTCCATTGTTTGACTTTTGAAACAAATTTGATAGTAGTAGTAACAAATTTGACAGGGTTTGCGCTAATGCCGCACTAATTTGGAGTCCTGAATCAGGTATTCAGTAAAATTCATTTTTAAATTTTTAGGGCTCATTGAGTGATGAAT
>JBGSYX010000545.1:0-6117 GCA_041750735.1 Cyclobacteriaceae bacterium | reverse complement strand
CGGATCTTCTTTAGCAGATGGGTTTACTACATCATTCGCACCAATTACAAGTACAATATCGGTTGAAGGAAACTGCTCATTGGCATCTTCCAATTCCAGGAGTTTCGGGTATGGAACATCTGCTTCTGCAAGTAGTACGTTCATGTGCCCCGGCATCCTTCCGGCAACAGGATGTATCGCGTATAAAACTTCAACTCCTTCCGCTTCAAGCGATTTTTCCAGATCATGACAAGCGTGTTGCGCCTGGGCAACTGCCAGACCGTACCCGGGAACAATGATCACTTTATTGGAATATTTTAATTGAATGGCTAAATCCGCATGCGATGCCTCCTTCACGACGGCTTCCCGGCCACTTGCCGAAGAAACACCTCCTCCGCCAAATCCTCCGATGATCACATTGAGTAGTGACCGGTTCATGGCGTTACACATCAATATCGACAGGATGGTTCCTGATGCACCGACGATAATACCTCCCACAATCATCACTTCATTTCCATAAATAAGACCGGCAACCGCCGCAGCTATACCGGAAAAAGAGTTGAGCAGGGAAATTACCACAGGCATATCTCCACCACCAATGGGCATAACGAACGTAATGCCGTACAAGGCAGAAAGCGCCAGAAGAATCATAAATAAGGTATAATTCATTTCCGGCTGAGCCATTATATAACCGCTTAGAGCAATGACGGTAAGTAATAATGTAATGTTGATTATTTGTGGTTTGGGAAGGACAATCGAATCCCTGAAGAATCCATCGAGTTTGCCCCAGGCAACAATACTACCTGTGAAAGTGACCGTACCAATAAAGACCGCGAATAATATCGTTAATACTCCTACGCTCATCATTGGCGCACCGGCTGCCTCCAGGTTATAAAACTCCACGGCAGCTATCAGCATGGAACAAGCGCCGCCAAGGCCGTTGAACAGGGAAACCATTTCAGGCATGGCAGTCATCTTAACCCTTATTGCGGCAATGTAGCCTACAACTCCCCCGATGAGCAATCCTCCGACAATCCACATATAGTTGTTGGATGCGTTTTCCATGGGGTAAAATATGGTTAGAATGATGGCAATGCCCATGCCCACACCCGCAATCAGATTCCCGGTTTTCGCTGTATCAGGGTGGCTGAGTTTTTTCAACCCTATAATGAACAGAACGATACAAATGAGATACAAAAAGTTTAACAGTGAGGTTTCCACGTATAAAGTCTTTAAGTTATTTTTTCTTCTTTTTAAACATTTCCAACATCCGGTTGGTGACGGCAAATCCGCCAATAACATTGATATTAGCCAATGCTATCCCCAGCATACCGACAAACAAAATTAGGTAGTTATCGGGCGATGCAGACCTGATAAGGATAATAGCCCCAATAACAACAACACCACTCACGGCATTGGCGCCGGACATTAGTGGTGTGTGCAGTACAGTTGGAACTTTCGAAATAACCTCCATGCCAAGGAACACGGCAAACGTGAGGATATACATCATTTCAATATTTTCAGTAATGAATTCTAAAAGGACATTCATGGAGCTATGGCTTTTTATACATTAATACACCCTTCTGAGCAATGCAGCTTGATTTCAGGATTTCATTTTCCAGATTCAATTCTACGACTCCCTTTTTCAGGAATATCTTGAGGAAATTGTGCACATTCTTACCGAAAAGCTGGCTTGCATGGTTCGGCACCTCAGCGGCGAGTTCTGAATTACCAATGATGGTAACTCCGTATTTCACCACTGTTTTTCCATCTTCGGTCAATTCGCAATTTCCACCTGTCGAAGACGCGATATCCACAATGACAGAACCTGGCTTCATTTCTTTCACCATTGCTTCAGTGATGAGCTTGGGCGCCGGTTTACCACGCAATTGCGCTGTCGTTATGATGACATCCGACTTCACGGCTTCTTCAAATATCTTATCCCGTTGGCGTTGCTTATATTCCTCTGATTGCTCAACGGCGTAGCCGCCGGCAGCTCTGTCGTCTTTAGCGCCTTCTACTTCTACAAATTTGGCCCCCAGACTTTCCACTTCTTCCTTCGCAGCCGCCCTTGTGTCAAAAGCCTGCACTACGGATCCAAGCCTCTTGGCCGTTGCTACTGCCTGTAATCCGGCTACACCTGCTCCCATAACCAATACCTTAGCCGGCGGTATGCTGCCTGCTGCAGTAGTAAGCATTGGGAAATATTTGGGCAGATGATATGCAGCATCTATTACGGCCTTGTACCCTGCTATCGACGCCATGGATGACAACACGTCCATAGCCTGGGCGATGGTGATCCTCGGTATCATATCCATGCTGAACACAGTCAACTGATGATTTGCCGCTTCTTCGGTTTTGACTGTGGAGAAATAGGGCTGGTACGATGAAATAAGAATCGTATCTTTTTTTAATTGCTTTAAGTCGGCCTTGTCCAACGGAATAATGGTTGCCAGAATATCGGCTGATTCAAGAACTTCCTTCCTGGAAGTAAGCCTCACACCAACAGCTTCATAAGCCTCATTGGTAAAAAGCGCCAATTCTCCACAGCCCTTTTCTGCAATAAGTTCATTGCCTTCATCCTGAAGTTTTTTGGCCAGCTCAGGAACTATGGCTACCCGATTATCTGATGTTTCCTTAATGATTCCGATTTTCATACGGATCAGTTTGAGTTATTGATGAAAAATAATTTTTTGAGCAAAAATCTGGGTCGCAATTTAGCAGAATGCATCTAGTAAATGAATTTTTTTATGGGCATTATATGAGGATACGCTATATTACTCAACTTTCGAAGTCAAACACATAACATTGAATCGCATGGATACCTCGCAAATTACCAGACCTACCCTGATACTTGACAAAGAAAAATGCCGTAAAAACATCAGCCGGATGGCCGCAAAAGGCCGCCGCTTGAACCTTGGCTTCCGGCCACATTTCAAAACGCATCAGTCGGCCATGATCAGCGAATGGCTCCGTGACGAAAATATTACTACCTGCACGGTGTCGTCAGTGAAAATGGCTCAATATTTTGCCAGCCATGGCTGGAGCGACATACTCATCGCCTTCCCGGTCAATATCCGTGAGGCAGATGCTATCACCGAATTGGCGGGCCGCGTTCAATTACAATTATTGGTTTATGATGCTGAATCGGTCCGGTTGTTGGCGAGCCGACTTCCGACAAATATTCAGGTGGGTATAAAAATAGAGATGGATCTCGGTAGCAGGCGATCGGGGATCACTGTTGATAATCATGAAAAAATCAATGAATTACTTCAGGAAATACGAATACAGGAGAATTTTTCATTTACCGGGTTCTATTCTCATCCGGGACATACCTACAGCGCCCGTGGGGCAGAAAGCGTATTGAAATTGTACAGGGAAATCATGTTGCAACTACAACGTCTTTGGGATCAATTCGGAAATACGCCGGGATTTTATATCACCATTGGGGATACGCCAGGCTGCACGCTTGCAGAAGATTTTGGCCCTGTCGATGAAATCTCTCCCGGGAATTTTGTCTTTTACGATACCATGCAGGTAAACATCGGTACGTGTGATTATGACGACATTGCCGTTGTAGTCGCTTGTCCGGTTGTTGGGAAAAACTCGGATCGAAATGAGTTGTTGATCCATGGAGGCGCAGTACATTTTTCCAAAGAAATCCTGGAGGATGCTGACGGAACGAAGCATTTCGGTAAGGTGGCAAACATTACGCCTGACGGATGGAGTGGTGTTGTATCGGGCGCTTGCCTGAAAGCCATTTCGCAGGAACATGGCCTGATTCATTGTGAAGACGAATTTCTCAGGAAAACCAAGATTGGCGATCTGGTATATATTTACCCGGCACACTCATGCCTCACCGCAGACCTGTTGAAGGCGTATTTGACTACGGATCAAATTATGATGGATGGTGTTGAGGGTTTTATGCCCTAAAATTTCACTTCCACCAAGGAACGCGCCTGAACACCCTTTAATTCCTGGAGTGTCTTTACACTTTTCAGGAATGGCTCCAGATTACCTAATTGTTTGGCTATAGCCTCTTCTTCGGAGGTGCCGGATATCATTTCGAGAATTTCTTCAAAAGGCGGTTTTTGCACAGGGTAAACGCGAACCCGGTAGTCATCGGCCACACCTGCCACAGATGCCGCCATGGCAATTGCATCCTCCAGGTTGCCGATGGCATCAACCATACCATTCTCAAGAGCTTCCTCTCCGGACCAAAGCCTGCCGGCAGCTAAAGGCTCAAATTGTGCCGGAGTCATTCCCCTGCCATCCGCAGCTTTGGCTACGAAAGACTCGTATCCGTGTTTCGTACTTTTCTTCAGGTAATTCAATTCATAATCGGAAAGCGGCTCAGTCATGTTATACATATCGGCAAAAAGTCCTGTACTCACATGGTCAGTCGTGATCCCGAGTTTATTTCCGAGGAAATCCTTAAAATTGAAAAGCATGGCGAATAATCCTACCGAACCGGTAATGGTATTTTTCTGGGCCAGAATAGTGTCGCAGGCCATGGCCAGGTAGTATCCGCCTGATGTAGCCTGATCGGCCATGGACGCAATAACCGGCTTTTTCTCAGAGGCTAGTTTGAGTTCCCGCCATAGCACATCGCTTGCAAGAGCGCCTCCGCCCGGTGTGTTGATCCGCAACACAATGGCCTTGATGTTGTCGTCATCAGCAGCATTTTTTATTTCCCTGGCAAACTTCGCCGAACCAACGGATTGATTATCTCCTTTGCCCGGGACGATAGTACCAGTGGCCATGATCACCGCGATTTTATTTTTGGAGGTATTCGACGTATTGAATGATTTACGGTATTTTTCATATCCCACAAACTCCAGGTCCTTGGCCAATTCCACTCCGACTTTTTCCGCCAATACATCGAGTACTTCATCCCTATACGCGAGTTGGTCGACCAACCCATAGGTCACGGCATCCTGTTCCAGATTTACCAGTGATGAATCGGAAATGTTTTTTACATCATTAAATGCCAATGAGCGGCTATCGGCGACGTTTTTTAATATATTTCCATGGATTCTCGTCAGTAATCCTGTGAATCTTCCCTTGACCTCTTCACTCATATTTTTCCGCACGAATGGCTCGTCGGCTCCTTTGTAATCGCCCACCGAAATGGTGACCGGCTCTATTTCCAGTTTATCAAATAACCCTTTGAAGTGCATGGTCTCGATATTCAAGCCGTTGAATTCCAGCATGGCAAAATCCGGATTCATATATACCTTATCCGAAACCGACGCCAGGTAATAGGCTCCTTCGGTATACATTTCCGCGTAGCTATAAATAAATTTTCCTGACTTCTTAAATTCGTCCAGTGCAGTCCTGATCTCATCGATGGAGGAAATGCCCGCCATCATCACCGGAGTTTCCAAAAATATGCCAGTGATTTTTGGATCGTCAGCAGCATGTTTCAGGGCTTCTTTCAGCTCCATCAGGCCAATACCACCCTCCTGCATTCCTGCAAAAATAGGTAGTCCTTCAAAAGGATCTTCCACTTCACGCTCCAGAATTTGCTTGTTCAGCTTCAGGTGCAGAACGGTATTTTCTTTCAATTCGACCAATTTCTCCTCAGAGCCGGACGAGGCAATGACGATAAGAAGGATAAACATGATAAAAGTGAAAATAAACAGGCCAACGATTGTTGCCAGAAGGTTACGCAGGAACTTCATATGATTGTAATTATAATTTGGGCAATATTAGCGCCAGATGGCTATTTATAAAAGCATATTTTTATTTTTGAAGTATTTACAGGATGAAAGGAATATTTCTATTGTTAGGAAGTAACCAAGGCGAAAGTTTAAGGATTCTTGAACGTGCAGTTTATGAAATTTCAAAACAAGTCGGGGCTATCGTTAAGTCTTCATCGGTTTACCGAACCAAGGCATGGGGGCTCGAAAATCAGCCGGATTTTTTGAACCAGGTTCTCGAAGTTGAAAGCGATCTGACCCCGCCGGAAATGCTTGAGGGTATCCTCCGGATTGAAGAATCGCTGGGGCGAAAAAGAGATATCAAATGGTCATCACGCATCATCGACATTGATTTGCTGTATTTCGGTTCAGTAATTATGACTGAACCAAAACTTACCATTCCCCATCCGGAAATTCAGAACAGAAATTTTACCTT
>JBGSYX010000544.1:0-5904 GCA_041750735.1 Cyclobacteriaceae bacterium | reverse complement strand
CAGTCATTCGTGAACCTGGCACCGTACTTCGAGCCCACACAGAATTCGACATGGGCCACGAAGATCAATGCCGCGAGTTGGGGGGGCAGCTTGCTGCGTTATCGTTTCCTCGACTACGACATTGAAGACATGGGACTTGCCCTCTTCAACTCAAATCACAACAACAAAGTCAAAATCAAGCTTTTTCATGACGTTGAATTTTTGATTCGTGATATTATAATCCAACTTCCATGCCAGAAATTGTTTTTTGCGTTTGGATCCATTTTAAAGCGAATTCCGGTCTTTGGATGGAAGACTGGAATCGGGAGTTGTTGAGCTAGTTTATCAATACTCGTAATCAAATGTTTCGCGCTTCTGTCTTCTATCTCCGGACTTCCATCTTTATATAAGGACTCTCTTCCTATTAATATTTGCTCGACAAGGAATATTCTGCTTTTTTTGAGAAAATTAATCGAGGAAAGATCATGACGGTATTGAGGAGTAAGTTTTCCAATAAGTTTGGGTTTGTAGCGGCTGCGGCAGGTAGCGCCGTCGGTTTGGGAAATGTTTGGAAATTTCCGTTTGAAGCAGGCCAGGGCGGGGGGTCAGCGTTCCTGTTGATTTACTTGTTGTTTTGTTTCATTCTTTGTTTCCCGGTCATGGTTACAGAAATCGCCATCGGTAGACGGGCCCAGAAGAGTGTAGCTTTGGCATTCCGGCCACTTGGTCATCCCGGTTGGGGATGGGTAGGATTGCTTGGATTGATATGCGGGGTGGTCATCTTGTCCTTTTATAATGTTGTCGCCGGTTGGGTGCTTGGGTATTTCGTTGAAATGATACAGGGCAATTTTGACATCGGCCAGCATTACCCGGAATATGTAAAGGACATCAGTACCACAGGTGGCTATATCGCTGCTTTTATGATCGCCTCCGCCTATATAGTGTCGCAAGGGGTTACCAAGGGGATTGAAAAGGCCAGTAAAATCATGATGCCCGCGTTGGTTGCTATTATGATTTTTTTGGCCGGGTACGCCCTTACATTGGACGGCGCTATCAATGGTATTAAATTTTACCTTGTTCCTGACCTCTCTAAAGTCAATCTGAATGTAATATACCGCGCACTTGGCCAGGCATTTTTCAGCTTATCCCTTGGCCTTGGCGCTATGATGACCTATGGTAGCTACCTGAGTCGCAAGGAAGATATCATATCCGCTTCGGCGATGATTACACTGGCAGATATGGGTATTGCTTTTCTTGCGGGATTAATGATATTCCCGTTTGTGTTTTCGCAGGGAATTGCACCGGAAGGTGGTCCCGGGCTAATATTTATGACCATGCCTGGCATATTTCAAACTATGGGTCCAACAATGGGGATCATTATCGGTTCGTTGTTCTTTCTGTTGCTATCTTTTGCAGCGTTGACCTCTACCATTTCACTCCTCGAACTGCCGGTTGCCTATTTTGTAGATAAACATAAAATCAAGCGGAAATATGCGGTCTGGTATTCTGCTTTGTTGGTGTTTCTGTTGGGTGTGCCGTCGATACTTGCCAATGGATATTCCAAATATTTCACAGAATTCATTACTTATCCCGGATCCCAAAAATCAGTGAGTTTTATGGATTTCGTCAGCGACATCGCTTCAAATACTCTGCTTCCATTTGGGGGACTCATGCTGAGTATTTTTGCCATATACGTCTGGAAGCGGCGAAAACTGTTCAGAGAACTGAGTCATGGCAATCCGACGCTCACCAGTTCATTTTTGGCTAAATACATCAGCTTCACATTGCAGTACGTGGTGCCACCTGTGCTTGGGACTATTTTTGTAGTAACGATTTTAGAAATATTCTTCGGAGTAAAGTTGTTGTAAGGAATGTGCATTCATCGTGTTCTACGTGAATCGCTTAAAAATCCTGATTATTCCATGAATTCAAAAGCGCTTCGATAAAAACCCGCTCGGTTCACGTAATCCAGAAAGCGGTTATAAAATTCATTACTCCCGATAGTACCGCTATCGCCGATAATCACGAGCTTTTTTCGGGCGCGGGTCATTGCGACATTCATTCGCCTGGTATCTGCCAGAAATCCAATCTCTCCCTTTTCATTTGACCGTACCAGGCTGATATAAATAATGTCGCGTTCCTGGCCCTGAAATGCATCGATCGTATTGATGGAAATCCTGTCGCGCAGTTCGTGCTCTTTATAGTTTTCTTCAAAGAAATCCTGGATAAGACCTACCTGGGCTTTGTACGGACTTATAAGACCAATATTTTGGATGATATTTAATCCGGATGAATCCTTTACCAATTCCAGATACCTGTTGAAATGGCGGAAAAGAAGTGCGACTTCCTCCGGATTGTAGGAGCTTTTCGTTTCCTGCTCGGTTTGTTCAAAAAATCCGGTCCCAGCCGTATCAATAAATTCCACAGGTTCATCACCATCAAACACAAGCCATTGACGGATCTTTTCATTAGCAATGAGGCGGCCCCTGTAGAAGTATTCACCAGAAAAATTCATGATATTCTCATGCATCCGATACTGCTCCCGCAACATGATGTCAGCCTTGTTTCGTGTGATGGCCTTTTCGAAAAGTGTCGTTTCCAAACCACCCTTCGCCGCTGTGAATGATTTAATGGTTGGCGGCAATTGGAAATGGTCTCCTGCGAAAACAACACGCCGCGCCTTCATGATCGGAATCCAGCAAGCCGGTTCTAATGCCTGTGCTGCCTCATCGATAAAAACTGTCTGAAACTCCATACCTTTCAGGCTATACGCGTTGGATCCAACGAGTGTGGCTGCAATGACCTGGGCATTGGACAAAATGCTGTTGGTAATATAAAACTCGAGTTGTTCGGCCTGTTCAGTCATCCTGGTTGCTTCGGCAAGTAACAACCGGCGCTGTTCGCGCTCGTCCTGACCGAAATTCCGCTTATACTTTTTTCCAAGCGAACGGTATTCATCAGCCTTTTTCCTGATAGCCCTTAGTTCTTTGAAATCATGGTGTTGGGCGATTCGTGCATCCAGCGTCAGACTGAGAATTTTTTCAGTTACGCGTGCCGGATGTCCGGTACGCACTACGTTGATTCCTTTTTCTTCCAGTTTTTCAGCGAGCAGGTCGACCGCGGCATTACTCGGGGCGCAAACCAGTACCTGCTTTTCATCATTCAATACTTCGATAATCGCCTGAACCAATGTAGTAGTCTTTCCCGTGCCCGGCGGTCCGTGTACGATTGCCAGATCGCACGCATTGCGAACCATGCGAAGCGCCTGGTTCTGGCTGTCGTTCAATTCTAACTGACAACCTCTATAAAGATTTTCAAATTGCGCTTCAATAGTTCCTAGCAATACCCCTTTCAAATGGTTGATCCTGTCGTCTTTGGTTTTAATGAGCGTCTTCATCGCGTTCTCCATTTCGCGGTAGGCGTTCTCGTCAAAGAGCAATTGTACACCCAGCAAACCGTCATTTATCCAGTCTGGAATTTCATCGACATTCAGCGTCATGATCATCACGTGCTCATTCACCTGATTTACCACGCCATTAACCACCTCGCTATTCTCATGGTTCGATCCGGCATTGGAAAAAAGGCTTACTAACTTGCCACTCTGAAACATGTGTGAATCGTTGTGTTCCGGTGGCCTGGAGACCTTCACCAGCAGCCTTTCCCCGGTGGAAAAGTTCGTTTTCTCTAGCGACACGGGGTACCAGCACACGCCCTGCTTCCTGCGTTCGTGGATAGATGTGCCCGTCATTTTCCTTTTGTAGGTCAGGAGGTCTTCCTCCTTCTCCTGCATTAGCAAGTGAAGCGTGTGCTTTAATTCCTCCTGAATATCTCTTCTGGGCATGTGACCAATTTTTGCCGAAAGTATGGGAATTAACCGAATACGTAAAATTTCACACCATTTGTCACCAAGGCGGGCCCTTTAACACAACGCTTATGCCTAAAATTAGTGTAACTTTTTACCTTTACGCCACACCTAACTATGTCACGAATAATCTCACTGTATAAAAACGCCTTCGGCGGTCTATCACGCAATGCGTGGATGCTTGCCCTGGTAATGTTGATAAACCGAAGCGGCACAATGGTAATGCCCTTCCTTGGGATTTACCTGACGAGCGCACTGGGTTTTTCATTAAAAGAGGCCGGTATCATTCTCAGTTGTTTTGGCGTGGGATCCATGGCCGGGTCTTTTCTTGGTGGCTGGCTTACCGATAAATTCGGTAGCTTTTACATTCAGTTCCTGAGCCTGGTAATTGGGGGGATTCTTTTTATTGTGGTATCCGGCATCACCGCATTTTATTCACTGGCGATCGCAGTTTTCATCCTTAGCCTGGTTGCCGAGAGTTTCCGTCCGGCCAATTCTTCTTCCGTGTCTTTCTATGCCCGGCCAGAAAATATTTCCCGGGCTTTTTCTCTCAACAGGATGGCCATCAACCTAGGTTTTTCCATAGGCCCTGCTCTTGGCGGATTACTGGCGGCAATATCGTTCAAGTGGCTTTTTATTGCCGACGGAGTCACCTGCATCGCTGCCGGACTTTTCTTTTTTTTCTATTTCAGAAATGTAAAGGGTCATCAACCAACTCCAAAGCACCAGGTCATTGAAGACGGTAAATTTAAAAACGCATATCACGATTACCGGTTCCTGATTTTCATTGTACTCACTGCCGCATTTGCTACGATTTTCTTCCAACTTTTTGTCTCGTTACCGCTTTATTACCGCGATGTCTATCACCTGTCAGAAGGCAAAATCGGCGGGCTCATTGCCTTCAACGGGGTGATTGTATTCACACTTGAAATGGTGATGGTATATATTCTTAGTCATCGTGTGAAGATAAGTAAGTTGATTGCCATTGGTCTGATTCTCGTTGGCGCCGGATTTGCCGTACTGAATACCTATGCACACCCCAGTGTTTTAGTGGTGGGCATGATCATTCTCAGCATCGCGGAAATATTTGCCATGCCTTTTATGCTCACCTATGCTGTTCAGCGATCGGGCATTTCCAATCGCGGTTCGTATATGGGGCTGTACTCCTTCGCCTACTCCACAGGTCATGTACTTTCACCTTTGATCAGTACGTGGATTATAGACACACATGGATTTGTGCCGCTTTGGTGGCTGTCCGGTATATTCTCAGCGCTTACGGGCATTGGTTTTTGGTTTGTAACAAAGAAATAGAGGGGAACTATTTCTTTTCTGCCGGAAGAATATCGGCAACGCCTCCTGCTACAATAAACTTCATGACTTCACTGGCCGATGCGTTAATGGGCCTGATAGCATTTTTAGCCACAAGGTATGTCTCGCCGGTAAACGTGTAACTGAACGGAACATACACCGAAACCAACTCATCATCACCAAATACACCCAAATTCTGGTTAGTAATAAAGCCCATTCTGTACGCATTGTCGCCTGGGTTTATCTTGAAAATAACCGGCCGGTTGAATTTCTTATCCTTTCCTACAAATGCCGAGAAGAAATCCTTGATCGCCGAATATATCAATTCCAGCGGAGGAATGGTATGAATGATCTTATGAAAAAGATACTTAAATGGCTTTGCAATAATTGTTTGACCGACGTAGCCCAGAAATGTGAGAAACAAGAGTATAATGAGAATACCGGCGCCGGGCACATGATGGCCGATGAGTGATTGCAAAAATTGCTGTAACAGGTTATCAGAAAAATCGAAAAGTATATAAATAACGTAAACCGTGACACTGATAGGAGCTACATACAATAATCCCTGCAGAAAATAACTCGTGATGCGTTTCATACCTTTTTCAAGTCGGGTATAAAAATAGGTAACGAATGGCTCAGATGGAATTTTTTAGCATCATATTCATCGGGCAACAATACCAATGGATTATTTTACTATTTTGGATGCGATTAATCACTAGAACCCCAAACTAAGTCAATGAATCCATACCTGGCAG
>JBGSYX010000543.1:0-7369 GCA_041750735.1 Cyclobacteriaceae bacterium | reverse complement strand
GGTGCTGCGTACTATTCCTTGTCATGGGGCGAATCAAACCTTTCGTCGTTTTGGAATTTTATACTTATAGGCATTTCATTCATTTATTTTTCATTGTGGCTGTGGTGGACAGGTAGCAAGGGGTTCTATGGTTATTTTGCGCTTAGAAAGGCGGAGAAAAAAGTGGAACCTGGTGTGGTTCCAGTACCTCAAAGATCTTCGATACCATCACTTAAGTCAATAATGAGTTCAGGCATGAGCTTCCTGATTCCGCTCATGATCATCGTTGGGTTGGTTATGTTGGGTGTCACATGTTTTGGAGCTTTTACTTCAGCACTTGTCCGCAATTCCACGATATCTTTTTTGCCCCTGGGCAAGAACCCAGGGCTGGCGGAACTCACAGACTATTATATATGGCATTTTTTGGAACTGATTCCGCAAATAGAAGTAACTAAGACAATAAAATGGGGAGTTCCCTTCGAGTATGATGACAAAGGTATTGGATGGTTATTATTGCTTTTTAAAGCGTTAATGGTCGGCATAGTGATTGCCAGATTTTATACCTGGAATAAATGGAGAAAGGAATTAATTGAGTAATGGGTAGGGGATAACAATTTCTTAATCCCCAGAAGTCACCATCTCAAACAGTCGGCTTTCTACCCGGCCTCCCGCTTCTGGCCTGTGCAACAGCAGATTTCCATCCGCGGTAAAGCAATTGTGTTTGTTTCAGATTTAAATCCGGAACATATATTCTACCCGGCTTTTTTAAAACTTCAAGTTCATTTTTGTTTTTCCACCATCCTACAGCGATACCCGCGAGGAATGTAGCACCAAGCGCGGACACTTCTTCAATGTCTGATCGTATCACCTTTCCCTGAAGCATATCGGCCTGGAACTGCATAAGAAAATCATTTATTGTCGGCCCGCCATCAACCCGTAAATCAGAGAGCTGAACGGTGCTATTTGATCCCATAAGATCTACTAAATCCTTCACCTGGTAAGCAATGCTCTCCAACGCCGCTCGCACTATATGGGCTTTCCTTGAAGTGCGCGACATACCAACAATACAGGCCCGCGCTTCATTGTCCCAGTATGGCGCCCCTAATCCCACAAATGCAGGGACCAAATAAACGCCGTGATTCCCATCGACTGATTTGGCAATTTCCTCAGTTTCTGAAGCGTTTTTTATCAGTTCGAGTTCATTTTTTAGCCAGTTGATGGTGTCACCGGTACAATGGATATTCCCCTCAAATACATAATCGATTTTTTTAGTACAGCCGAAACCGATTGAAGTGACTAATCCTTCAGGAGGAGGGAGGGGTTTGTTCCCTATATTCATCATCACAGAAGAACCTGTACCGTAGGTGGATTTTCCACTACCGGGTTTGAAGCAATTTTGTCCGAACAGGGCGCCATGAGAATCACCAATTAGTCCGGCAATCGGAATGGGCCTGTCAAAAATGAGGTCGGGTGAAGTATAACCAAACACCTCGTCTGAAAATCTTAATTCGGGGAACATACTACTATGCAAATCAAATAGTTCGATAAGCTCATGATCCCATCTTAATTCGTTGATATTGAAAAGCATCGTTCGACAGGCATTGGAATAATCCGTGGCATGTGTTTTTCCTCCGGTCAGTTTCCATAGTAACCAGGTATCCATGGTGCCAACGAGTAATTCTCCCTGTGCGGCCTTTTCTTTTGCCCCTTCAATATTGTTAATAATCCAGCGTAGTTTGCTTGCTGAAAAGTATGGATCAACCAGTAAGCCGGTTTTTTTCTGAATTGTTTTAGCCAAACCTTTATCTTTCAATTCATTACAATAAGAAGCACCTCGCTGACATTGCCAGACCGCTGCGTTGTGGATCGGATTGCCGGAAATCTTATCCCAAATCATGGATGTTTCTCGCTGATTTGTGATGGCAATTGCGACCAGCGAATCGGCTGTTACGTTTGCCAAAACAAGTACTTCCTGCATTGCCTTTCTGACATTCTCAAAAATCTCCACAGGATCATGTTCAACAAATCCGGGCTGTGGGTAATACTGCTGATGATTCTTTGACACGCGCTTTATCAGATTTGCCTGCTGGTCAAAAAGCATGACTTTGGAAGCAGAGGTGCTTTGGTCAATAGCGAGAATATATTTTCCGGAGTCAGTCATATTTCGTCTTGATACTTAATGCGGTATTTGGAATGGAGGTTTATTAGCTTACCTACATAGATTTTACTCTTATTAGTTTTGGATATACTAAGAATAACATCGGCTCCATTCGGCTCTTTCATTTTATTCTATGCACCAATTCATTCGGTCTGCAAATTCCTTTTGAAAATCTGCAAGCCACTTAGCAACACTTGATGGGCCAGGCCCGTCATACCAATGTTTTTTGGCCGGATCCCGCTGCTCGTATTGACCTCCCCAGCTTTCCTGGTCGGGTTTATCAGGGTCATTCATTCCCTTAGAAGCACTAACCAGGTACAGGAATGTTGGTGTATCACCTTCCTGCATTCCCGGACTCTCAGGATCGTAACCTGAAGCTGGATAGATTGCACCTAATGGGCCATGACCTTTGCGAATATTAGCATTGAGCCACTCCAGGTTTCCAAGAGGAGACTTTTGTGCGAACATCCCACTGTAAGTCTGTTGAGAGACGATTACAAACAAATCAGGGAAATTGTCCAGCAGCCATTGACCGGAGCCATCTTGCCCAGTTGCATTACCCAGACCGATCATAAATATCCTCAGCTTACTCAGAAAAAAGCCCAGTTCTTCATTACTTCGCGTCTGTTGTACCTTCCAGATTGCCTGTGCTACCTCCTGCGAACCGCCCCAAATACCTATCCATATCGGTCTTGAGTCTTCCTGATCTACGATTCTTATAATTGCATCAGACGCTTCGCTGTCCTTGCCTGTACCCAGGATTTCATTGACTGGTTTCCCCCAGTTTCCCGAACGGCCCTCCCACGTTACTGACTTAAGATAGTCTGCGGTAGGATAGCTAGAATCGTGATTCCGGAGGTTTTCATCAACCTGGTCATATATGTCCAGGATGTCCAATATATTTTGCTTGTTTGCAATGTTTGCAAATGTAGCGGACGATGCGATAAGACCTTCTACTTCCAGATCGTTAGTGTACAATAAAAACCGAACCATTGACTGAATATCATCCGGATCACTGCGCTTTTCATCCGGACCGTAGCCTGCTCCGCCTGGAATAACGTCAAGAGGAGGAAAGTCACTGGAGATAATCACACGAAAGGGAGCCTTCTTTGAATTTGTTTCATTTATCCTGTTTTGTGAGAATCCTGTTAAAGTAATCACAATCAGGAGGATAGTTACCATCAGATGATGTCTTAAATTTTTCATTGTCAATCTTCCTGACATTTCTAAATGGTTTAAACTATTGTTTTTTCCCGGATTATTTCGGCAATACATTCACAATAACTCTCTTGTACCTGGTAAGTGCTGGTGTTCCCTTATCTGTTACTTTCACAATAAAATGCAGTGTCTCTTTTTTCTGCACTTCTGGTGCTGTAACATAAACGCCGTGAACATTCTCAGCTCCTACACTTATCATTTGTCTATAAGAACCTGCCTCAGGATAATGAAACCATAAGAAACTGAGATTATCGCCGTCAGGGTCCGTGGAGTCATATGCATCCAAACTAAAACCTTCCCCGGATTTTACGGTAAGTTGATCAGGGTGGCTTAATACAATAAATGGTGGGTGATTGGCTTCCTGAAAAGACTCTGTGCTCCAATCCATTCGAGCTGCGAAATCATTTTGAAAGTCGTCGCGCCATCTCCACAGAGTCTCTTTGAATCCTTCGAATGTTTGTGTGTCCGGTTTTACAGTTCTCCCAAAATCATTGAGGTTATATGGAGTATATTTATCAATTGCGTTGGTCCATATTTCCCTGGTTTCAGGTGCAATTTCAACAATTGAGCCTCCATCTTTTGTTTTAGAAAAATCAGGTTTGTATAGTTCGTAACGGCCGCCCCAACCACCCCATTCTGGATGCTCTGCATTGCTTAGTCCGAAGGGTAATAAATTCAACCATGATGGCGTGTCGCCTTCCATTCCCCAGGCTACATCAGGATATACACCCCCGAGCGGTCCATGGCCTTGTTGAATATTCTTTGCTAACCATTGGTTGCTAATGGTTTCATTATTGATGCCTTTTACAAATGAGTTGATACCTGTCCATGTCGCAGTTCCATAATCATCTCCGGGAGATACAATGTAAAATAAATCCGGAAAATTATTTCTGATCCATATACCACTGTCATCCTGGTCAGATATGGTATAAACTCTCAATTTGGCAATGAGACTTTGTGCCTCCTTTTTACTCTTCGTTTTTTCTATTTTGTACAAAGCCTGAGCGAGCGTATTTACCCCTCCCCAGGTTGATATCCACAAAGGGCGCTCATCATCTTCTTCCAATACCTTTATAATCCAATCTGAGCCTTCCGAATCTTTCCCTTTCCCTACTCCGAGCATTCCATATTCTGGTAATCCCTTCTTGACTAGTCCAAACAATACTTCCGCTTTTGGAAAATCTTTAGCGTGCTTTAAAAGATTTGGTTGCACTTGCTCATAGGATGCTATTACCCTCCTTATTGATTCAGGGTTTACTTCATTCTGATGCCAACAGGAAGTAGTAGCAATCAATCCTTTTATGTCAATTTCATTGGCATACAATAGCAAACGAACAAAGGATTGTGTGTCATCAGGCTCTGCTTCAATATCCGATAAAATAACTACCCTAGCTTTAGAGGTTGAATTTTGTGCCTGAATTCCAGGAGCGATGAAAAACAGGGAGATTATGCAAATCAGATATTTCATGTCATTTAAGGTTTAAGTGCTGTATCAGTAATTCCGTTCACGGAATTTCCATAGTGATTGAATATTTCATCCTGGTTACCTGTTACGGTACCTGCATCGGGTAGCAATACCTGGTTAAGGGATAATGTTCACAATAACTCTCTTGTACCTTGTAAGCGCCGGTGTGCCGTCATCAGTCACTTCAAGGATAAAGTGGCTCGTTTGAGGTTTGGTCAGATTTGTATCGGGATGAATACGGAATTTGAATTTTGCGGTGTTGGCTCCTTCCATGTCAATGGGGCGCCAATCCCAGAAGGTGCCAGGTTCCGGATAGTGAATCCAATTGAATGATAACTTATTCTTATCGGGATCAATACTTTTAGAAGCATCCAGTATTACCCACTCTCCAATTTTTACGGTTATCTCAGTAGCACCCTCGAGATGGACTACAGGGGGATGATTGGCTTTATTGTACGGAGACAGGCACCAATCCATTCTTGAGGCAAAATCATTTTGAAAGGCATCACGCCATCTCCAGATTGTCGCGTGGTTGTCGATGTATATTCTTCCGTCTTTGCCTCTTACTTCATCGACGGCATCTGTCCAGATTGGCCTGGTTTCCGGTTCAATAATATCGCTGTGTTTATAAGGCAGAAACCTCGGGGTATAAATCTCATAGCGCCCTCCCCAGCCGCCAAAATCCGGCCTTTCCGGCGAATTCAAACCATTAACTATCAATCCTAAAAAACTTGGTGTATCACCTTCCATAGCATATTCCACTTCCGGGTATTGAGCTCCCAGAGGTCCATGGTTTTGGATAATGTTTGCCCGCAGCCAGGTATTTCTGACAATGCTGGTGTCTGCTCCTGAAGCAAAATGATACCACGGTTCGCCGGAAATGCCCGACCATGTGGCATTTCTGTAGTTACCGCCGGGGCTAACTATATAAAACAGGTCGGGAAATTCCTTTCTAATCCAGGATGCTGAATTGTCCTGATCCGAAATGGTATATACCCTGATTTTTGAGACAAATTCGCGGAGCTGCCCGGGTGTTCTTGTCTGTCGCACTTTCCATAGTGCCTGCGCGAGGACGTTGGGTCCTCCCCATACAGATACCCATACCGGACGGGGATCGTCTTTATCCACCACGCTGATGAGCCATTCCGAACCTTCAGAATCCATACTCGGGCCTACGCCTTCAACGCCATATTTCGCAATCCCTTTTTTGATCATGGACTTCAGGAATGCTTCGGTGGGGTATCCTTTTTCATGAAGCAGTAAATTATCTCGCACTTTGCCATAGGCCGTGACTATTTCCTCAATCCGCCACTCTGCTGTTTTGTCCTTTAGATGGGTTGACGTGGTTGCCACAAGTCCTTCGATGTCAAACATATTGGAATATAGCATAAGCCTTACCATCGACTCGGCGTCGTCAGGTTCATTTTCGATATCGGTGAGTACCAGAAGTCTGGGTTTTTCCACAGATTGTGCGAAGGATAAATTGATGGAAAGTAGGAGGATAATAATTACGCTTAGTTTTTTTTTCATTTTTCTAATGGTTTAAGAGTTTCAAAGCTTCACCGGCGATACCTTCTTCAGATATTCCATAGTGATTAAAAATATCATTTTGTGATCCGGAAACGGTATATTCATCAGGTATGCCGATAATTTTAAATGGTAAAAAGTACTGGTTTTCCATAAGGAATGCAGAACAGGCTTCGCCCAATCCACCATAGATGCTGTGTTCTTCTACGGTGATAAATGCCCTGCACTTTCTCGCGAGATCGGATATCAATTCTGTATCAAGTGGCTTGATGGTGTGCATGCTGATAACACTGGATTTTATGCCGTATTCACGTTCTAATTTTAGTGCTGCCATCAACGCTGGTTGCACACATTCACCATTAGCAATAATGGCCAGATCGTCCCCATGCATAATTTTTATACCCTTTCCGAAATGAAAATCAATATGTTCATCATGGATATTTGGCATGGGTTTTTTGCCAAATCTCAGGTACACCGGATGCAGGGACACAGCCGCCTGCGCAACAGCTTTCTGAGTTTCGACATTATCGGCTGGGGCAACGATGGTGATATTATGGATAGCCCGAAGGGCAGCAAAATCATGCAAACTGTGGTGTGTCGATCCGAGGGCGCCGTAACTCACTCCCGCACTAATGCCAACCAGGATAACAGGTTGATCAGAATAAGCGACATCATTTTTAATCTGCTCCAAGGCGCGAGCCGTGAGAAAACATGCCGGAGAAACAGCAAACACTTTTTTTCCGCTAGAAGCAAGTCCGGCGGATACACCTACAAGGTTTTGTTCAGCTATGCCCACCTCAATGATCTGACTGGGGAAATGCTCTCCAAAAGGGACAAGTTTTCCCGAACCTCGTGAATCGCTGGTAACGACCAGCAAGTTACTGTCTGATGCACCGAGTTGCTGAACGGTTGTCGAGAATACGTCAAGGTTGGCTACTAACGAATCCGTTATATTTTTAAAAACCATGTTGGTGTTACTTGCTGACATCGGCCATTATTTCATTTAACTCATCCAATGCTTG
>JBGSYX010000542.1:0-16548 GCA_041750735.1 Cyclobacteriaceae bacterium | reverse complement strand
CTCATAAAGGTCCTGGTCTGGTCAATATTTTTTTTTAGCGCATTCACCTGCTGCAATACCTCGGGGATAAGTTCCTGAATTGCCTCTGGTAAGTATTCATGAGCTATTTTATTCCTCAGATCTCTGATGTCTATCATCTCGTCAGATGAATGTATCAGTGATATTTTTTCAAATTCATTCATCGTATCGATAAATGGCGCGAATGGTTCATGCATTAGCATTCTTACTGTATGGAGGACTTTTTGAGTGTATATGTCTGAAGTTCTGCCAAATTTCGAGGTAAGCGAGTCGAAGGATTCCTCATCTTCAAAACTATATTTCTTTTTCGACACGATATGCTGACATTTTTTCCAAGACTTTATTAATGAATCGACGGAACGAGTCATCATCAACCATTCTTCTTGTAATAATTCGATTAATTTTCTGTCTTTATCAATCATAAATGGATGGCATCAGCTAAGGTTATATCTTTAAATGTGGACTTTTCACTGAAACTCAAGTTCACGATATCAATCTTTTGCCATCCGAATTTTTTAAAAAACTCACGCCGTACTTTCCTAAAACTTCCCGTATCCAATTTATTTTCAGATAGCAGCAGAATGTCGATGTCACCACCTTTTGCACTATCATCTACTCTTGAGCCAAAAAGATATACTTCGCTGTTTGGTGCGAGTTTCACTAGTTCAGTTTTAAGAAATGATATCTTGGCCTTGCTGATGCGCATTTTAAATATTCACTCCGGATTGGTTCCCTAATATCGCAAATTCAATGAATAAATCATTAGTAAGACCATCACAGTCAAAGTCTACAGTTTTACGATCACCAAAACCGGCAACTCCATCCCCATTTCCTCATCTCCCCATCTCTTCATCAACCTTGTATCTAAAGCTCACCATACAGTCGAGCTGCTCCACGAATACGATGACCTTTCGGCTGTCCAGTTTATCCACTTTTCCAATAAGGCCTTTGAATGGTCCTTCAGGAATTGTTACCTGTTGTCCCTTTTCCAACCTGACACCTTCTACCTTGATTTCATCACCTGTTTCCGCGATTTTCATAATCGCTTCCATCTCCACATCACGCACTACTGCCGGTTTTCCCAGCCAGAATACGAAGTTGAGTACACCGGGATCGTAGAGTAATAGCGGCCGTTCCTTCTCATCGCTATAGGCAAATATGTACGAAGGGAACATGGGGAGCTGCACCTTCTTTTTCCGGTCGCTCCACTGCCGCATTGTCCGGATCACGGGGCAGTATACCTGGAATCCTCTTGATGTAAGGCGCTCTGCCGCTTTTTTTTCGTTACGGGGCTTGGTGTATAAGACGTACCAGGATTTCATGTGGTGGTTAGGTAATTCGGTGGATCAGTGGATTGTTAAAAAATGTCATTTAGTTAAGCCAATTATGTCAACGTCATTGCGATGAGTTGCCGATTTTCAGGCAACGAAGAAGCAATCTCTCTACAGTACGACTATTCATTGTACAAATGTAAAGATTGCTTCTCCCGATAAATCGGGATCGCAATGACGGGGAGCCGTTCTACCCACTTTCATCTCCCCAGAGAAGAAGCAGTTCGTCATTTTTTGGCAGATATACTTCAAATTCGGAAGCGCTCAGGATCAGGTACCTGATTTTTCGTTTGACGAGTTTTTCCGCTTTTTCAATGAGTTGCAACAGGTATTGCTGATCTATTTCACCGATCAGTACGAGGTCGATAATATCACTGTCTTTCCCTCTCGCGATATCACCGCCAAGGTAAACTGCCTGCAGATTGCCAAGCCGTTTGGCGATCCATTCGACCACCATATCCAGGCCGAAGTATTTTTTGACTATGCTGTTGATCTCACCATACAGCGGATGCATGCTGTTTACTTTGAATAGTTTACGATTACCCTGTTGTTCACTCCTCAACATGTCGGCTTCTTCCAGACGGTTTAATTCCAGTCGAATGGCATTGGAGGATTCACCCAATTCGGTTTCCAGGCCACGCAGGTAGGCGGAATTCTCCGGATTGAGGAAGAATTTCAACAGGAGTTTGATGCGGGTCTTACTGGTGATGAGGGTGTCGATCACGTTTATGTGGAAAAGGGGAAAAGGGGAAAAGGGGAAAATGTATTTGGTTATTCGGATGACTTACTTTTTTGGTATTTGATAAGATTGAGTAGTTTTCTACGGACTATTTCGATATCCTGCAAAAGTTGTTCATCATTTATAAATCCCAATTTAAGCGCAATTATAATCTGTGTTTCCAATTCGCTTAGCGAGCCTAATGAAATGTACAGAAATTGAGTCAGTTCTTTTCTACTTGCTCGTGCATATCCTTCAGCGATATTTGACGGAATAGAAATGGCTGATCGTCGGATCTGTGAAGTAAGTCCAAATAATTCTTCTTTTGGAAAGTGATTGGTGATAGAATAAATTCTTTCCACAAGGTCGATACCTTGTTTCCAAACCTCAAGGTCTTTGTGTGTTTGTGAATTCAATGCTTTCATTAAAATGTCTGTTCCCAAAGCATTTTCCCCATCTCCGCTTTTCTCTTTCACTCATCTCCGGTCGTGGCTTCGCCACCTCACCCACATATCAAAGGTAGATTGAGCAAAAATACTACTCAAATTAAAGCATTTATCCTGCTCGGATCAAGGGTTGTCGGGAAAAGAATTAGTTGAATCGGGTGGTTTATGCTTTCAGGCCCTGGATTTAAAGCGCTTTTTGAGTTTGTGATACCATCCGCTCTTCTTTGGATGTTCATCGTCGTAATACCCATAGCCATATGCATAACCGTAGCCATATTGGCTACCGTAGCCGTATTTATGGCCGTAAATGGTCCTGGAGAAATCGATATCGTTGAACGCAACGGCGGGATTTGGGAGTTTCCCATCGAGGTGCATCCTATTGATAACATCGAGCGATGCTTTTTTTGTGGTTCCCTGGCGTACGATGATGATGTTGATCTGGGAGTATTTTGTCAGTTCCAGTGCATCGGAGACAATGCCGACAGGAGGGGAGTCGATAATGACTACCTCATAATCCTTCATGATTCTCTCCATTAATACCGGCATTTTTGAGTTGACCAGCAGTTCTGATGGGTTAGGAGGGACATGACCGCTATGGATAACCCACAGGTTTTCAGTAATGACTTGTTCGCCTAATTCTTCGTATTCACAAAGGCCGGCGAGGTAGCTGCTCAAACCACGGCTGTTTTTCTGGCGAATGACTTTTGAGAGGGCAGGTTTTCGCAAATCCGCACCAAGCACCAGGGTCTTTTTACCTGAGATCGCATAAATATAAGCGAGGTTGGCAGAAACAAAAGTTTTTCCTTCCCCACTCACTGATGACGTGACAAGAATGCATTTTGTGCCTGAGCCGTTTTTCAGGAAATACTGCAGGTTGGCCCTGAGATTCCGGAATGATTCAGCAATGGATGATTTCGGTTTTTCCTGGCAAATTATCACTGAATGACTCAGATCATGGCCCACCATGCCGAGCATTGGCATATCGGAATGCCGGTCGAGATCATCCTTGGAGAAAATATAGGGGTTGAGGTAGCCTACTAAATAGAAGATACCAATGGGTATAGCCAGGCCGAGAATGAAAGCATAGGTGTAATTCTTTTGTTTCTTTGGTGAAATGGGCGGACCTTCAACCCTGGGAGCATCGAGCACAGCATAATCAGGTTCTTGCGATGCCCTGGCTATACTTGCTGTCACCTTTTCCGTGAGCAGCATCATGTAAAACTGCTCGTTGAGCTTATAAATCTTTTCGTAATCCGTGTATTCCCGTTCCTGGTCAAGGAGCGAGCGCATCTCACCGAAAAATCCTTCCACGCGTTCGCTGATCTGCTGAATCTGGATATTATTCCTATCCCTGGAAGTATTTATGCTTTCCAGAATACTTCTTTCATACTCGGTAAGCATGTCTACCTTTTCCTTGTTTTGATACGAGTATAAGGGGCTTTTCTTATAGAGTTGGGTATTTCGTGTACGCTCTTCCATTCTCAGGGTCACGTACTCATTGATGAGGTTGTTCAGGAGACTAGCCTCTACGCCAATCGTATTTGGGGCAATGACTTCGTATTCGCTTTTGTTTTTTATATACTCATCGAGGTAGTCGAGGTATTGGTTTGCCAAAACCAACTTGTATTTTTCCTCTTCCATCTCCGTGATTTTCGTAAAAATCCGCGCCGAACCCATATTAAACTCGCGATTCTGAAGTTTGAATGCCTGGAGCAGTTTACTTGTGGTATTTAAGGAATCGGAGATGCGCAGTAACTGTTCATCAATGAAAGAAATGGTTTTTATTGCGGCGACGTTTTTGTCGTCAACAGAGAATTCTTCGATTACCTTTGAAATGACTGCCAGGAAATCCATTTCACGCCTCGGTGTCTCGCCCGTCAACGAGAGTTTCAAAACTGCTGATCCTTTAGCCAGCCAGCCCACCATGAGTTTGCCCCGGTACTGGCCGATAAGACCATCCATACTGTTCACCCGGAATTTGACGATCTCATTTTCAACAAGACTTTCCTTTTTTTCGATTTGAAAATTCCAACCATTGACGAGTTCATTTACCCCAAACCTGAAATTTTTTTCCGCAAAAAAGGAGTTCCAGAGCTCGTTTTCGGTGGTTAAAGTAAAACTATTGTTTGGCCCGGCTTTGCAGTCTATAAGAATATCGTAGGGGTAATTCGCACAAGAATCAGCCGATACGACCCGAATGGGACTGTAGGGATAAAGTTCAGTAGTAAGAACATTTCCCTCCTTATAATAAAAAACTCCCCAGTCAAGACGCTTTATGGCTTCAGATACGACCCGGTAGGATTTCAGTACGTTCACTTCCCAGTTGATGTCTTTTTCCGTGGCAAAATATTCGGTTCCCTGGATCACATCCATTGCCTTGGTAGAGCGCTGTTTGTAATACTTTTTTGAGAGGATGGATGTGCCAACACTGTAAATGGGGGGTGAATAACGGTTGATAAAAAAAGCGATTGTTAATGCTATGACCAGTGAAAGAACCGGCCATTGCCAGTTAGCGAGTATATTTCCAATGAATTTTTTGACTTCATCTACCTCGTTCCGGTTTGACTTTGATATGGGTGGACGTTCGTTCATAATCAATTGGATGGGAGCAGGCTTACTACCAGTAACAGTAGCGATAAAGATGAAATGATCAATGCCAGGTTTTGTCCGAAGTACATCCGGAATGGTCGCTGCTTCAATGGTGGCACTACTATGATATCGTTGGGATGTACATAATAATATGGCGATTCGATGAATTTCTCATCAAGCAGGTTTACGTAAAATACGCTCGCCTTATTTTCCATCTGTCTCACGATTTTCACGTTTTGCAAATCCGCCAGTTCGCCCATGCCACCGGCCAATCCTATAGCTTCCATCATACTCAGTCTGTTGTTGTATGTATTGACGGTTCTTCCCCGGCTGGCAATTTCACCCACCACTGTGTACCTGAAGTTCAGGAGTCGGACTTTCACTACCGGTTCCTCAAGGTATTCTTCAGCGATTTTTTTCACCATTTCCTCCGCCTCATAAATATTCAAACCTGCAAACTTCACTTTACCAACGACCGGGAATTCAATATCGCCATTTTTATCTATCAGATATCCAAACATTGCTCCACCCTGCACTGCACCACCTACATTAACCTGGTTTTGTGGCAGTCCCTGCGAAAAGAAGTCATACTCCTCAGGAGTAAGGCTGCTGATCTGGATGCTCAATACATCTTCATGCTGTAGTTTGTATTCAAACGGAAGAATATCATGAACTCTGAGAATGGAATCTTGGGTAGCAGGGCCATAGAGGTCGGTTTCTTCAGATTGAAGGTAGAGGACTTTCTTATTGGATACACACGAAAAAATCAGCGATGCGAGGAGGAGGATAGCTAACTGTCTGATCACCATTAATACCGATAATTACCTGATAAAGTGCAATATTATTTAATTATAGGACTAAATCAGCACGGCAGGGCGATTTATTCTGACATAATAAGGTGTTACCTCCGGCTTGATCGTTAAGCCATTGGTCATTCAATCAGCGAAAATGCATCATTCAATTCCAATATTTGGAACGTCTGCCAACGGGTCGCCATGAAAGTTTCTACCGCCATTATCTGGAATTCTTAACCCCTTACCTTTGGCGGGCGAATTGTCCGTAAGCCTGAAGACGTCGAGCGACTTCAGCAAGGAGGGATCTGTAATTCTATAATTATCCGGACCGGGCATCACGATTCCCGGATCAGCGTACAACCCGTTTTTATCTGGTTTCTTCAAAATCGCCTGATTTTCCAGCCTCCACCAGGCGTTATGGGAAAAGAGTGATTTTGAGTAAATGCCGTCAATGGGTTCGTCCCGAGAAATGAACACATTATTATAAAATTCAAAACCGGGAGGGTCGTTCGGAATGCCTTTATCCCCAATTGCATATTTCAGTGCATAGCCAAGTTCGTTTACTATCACGTTGTTGTAAATCTGACAATTGCGTAGCAAATCCTTATCAGGTTCAGCCATCCAGATGTACATTCCTGCGAAATCCCGGCCATCGCCGTCATTATAGCTTATATTAAACCTTAGTATGTTATTTTCCCACACCGTTGTGCCTTCATACTGAAACAGGCCATATCCAACACCATTATTATCGTAGGAGTAATTGTATTGCATCACAGAATTGGTGATTCCTCCGTCAAAATCGAACCCGCCACCATCCCATGCGCCATGAGGAGCCTCGTTGTTATAGGCGATGCAGTATTGTATGGTGACATTGTTGGCATCATGCGCCCAAATGCCTACCGGACCATTGCCTTTTCTCGGCATGTCCCAACCATTATTATAAGCCGTACAATATTCTATGACGGCGCTGTCCGTATAATTTACAATAATTCCACTGCCGCTGTGGTTATCCATGATCGTCGGATCGCCCGCATTGTCGTAGGTATCAGAATAGCCGATATAGATATTCCTGGATGGAAAGTCCGCTGTACCCGGCGTTCGTTCGCCGCCAGCTCTTATTCCGGTTTTCCCGTTGTCAAAAGCCTTTACGTGAGAAATCCTGATATTTTCTGATGAAAACACATCGACCCCGTGTTTTTGGTAGCCGGATACCCTGACCGAATCAATCATAATATTTGAACACTGCTCCAGGATAAGTCCGGAAGATGTATTGCCGGTTTTTCTTCCGGCACCCTGAAGAACCAGGCCGGATATATTCACCCATGAGCAATTTTGGAGGGTAATGGCAAACCCGTCGCCGCTTTTGATGATTGGTTCTGTGAAATCAGCACCACCATATGTTCCTATATGGATTGGTAATTCATCCGTTCCTGTGTCTTTTTCATCGAGGGAAAATGAACCATGGAAAATCTGCCCTTTTTTCAGAAGGATTTTATCGCCTGGCTCGAACCCGGCTGAGCTGATTTTTGCCAGCGTTTGCCATGCATTTTCAGGGGAAGTACCCGAATTGGTGTCAGAACCATTGGCTGAATCCAGATAATATGTTTTGTGATCTGTGTTGACTGAGCATCCAAACGTCAGGATTAATGTGGACAGGATGATGAAGATTTTTGGGCTATTCATGATTATGGAAATTGAATGGATTTAACGATAGGTATTTCAATAAGAAAAAATATTTTGTGCTTGCTGAATAACTATGGAAATAATGTTCACATATGCGATTTGTCCTTAGGCCGGACAGGCCCTTACTTTTTGTCTTGACACAAAAAGTAAGCAAAAAAGTCAAGGCTGTGAATAAAATAGCTAAAATTTGATCTACAGGATGGAAAAATATAAACTCGACGCTTCTATCGTCGCGTCTCAAACAGTATATTTTTCTTTACATCCTTTCGCTCAAATTTCTTAACGCATTTTATTCAAGGCCGGCTTATTGTGGTTGGAAGTGCGCGGCTTTTTATGGCTATCGTTGATTTTAAGTGCATTTCATTTATGGCGTCTATACATTAACCTAGTGCATTTGCCATATGACTTTTGCCGTATATCTATAGAAGTTCCAGCGCTGGATTCCAGAAACTCATTTCAGAATTTACCACCTTGTTATCCAAGATCTTTAATCCCTCAGCTTCCAGGGAAGATTGCATCGCCGTTGGTGATGTAAAATGATGTCTTCCTGTTAGCATTCCGCTCCTGTTCAGTACCCTGTGTGCCGGAACATCCGCTAATCCATGTGCGCTGTTCATAGCCCAACCTACCATCCGTGCGCTGCTTTTTGTGCCAAGGTAATTGGCAATAGCTCCATAACTTGTCCACCGGCCAGAAGGGATAAGCTTCACCACTTCATATACATCACTGAAAAAATTATTGCTATTTTCCATGGCGCATAAAGGATTTAGGCAATACTAAAGTAATTGAATTACTAACTTAGTTTTGATTTTAACACCGGAGATTATGAAATATTCTGCATTCGCCATCATCGCTTTTTTAATGTTTTTACCATCCTGCCAGAAAAAGGCCACCCTGGAACATGAACTGGAGTTGCAACGACAACATCTTTTATTGTGGGAATTTCCTCTTCCAAGAACGCACACCGGCGCATTACTCGGCAATGGTGTTCAGGGCCTTATGGTCTGGGGTGTGGATAACCAGTTGAATATCACCATTGGCCGGGCAGGTTTCTGGGACAGGCGCGGAGGTAACAAGGCATTGAGCAAAATTACCTATAACCAACTCAAGCAGATGTTGCTTGCCGGAAATGAGGATGGGATTAAAAGTGCTTTTGGCATTCCTGAAGTGGCGGAGCCCGGTCAGCCAACCAGACCGCACCAGATCGGCGGCGGACGACTGGAGATTGAGATGCCTGAAGGCTGGGAATTGAAAAAAGGTGTTCTTGATCTGCACAAAGGTATTTTTGAAGTCACAGTACGGAATGAGCAGGATGAGTTGAAATTGATAAGTATCAGGCAATCTGTTTTTGAAGAACTGGCCGTTGTTTCGTTGCCCGAGGAATTGGAAGGACAGGTTCAGCTTCGCCTGGTTCCATCTTGGGAACATGTAAAGAACGAATTGGAGAAAGTCAGTGTACAGCCTCCGGTCATCTGGCAGGAAGAATTGCCCGGAGGAGCTAAAATCAACGGTTTCACGCAGACCTTGCCACAGGACGCACCGTTAAGTATTGGATACAAATCGTTGGAAAACGGCGAAATTATCATTGGCTCTAAGGTGAGCGATGAAGCCAAAGTTGAGGTAGTGAATGCGCTGAAGGATATTAAAAGGTGGGAAGTGAAGAATGCTGATATCGAATGGTGGCAAACTTACTGGAATGATGTGCCAAAAATCCATCTGCCGGATCCGATTCTTCAGGATATAGTGAATTATGGATTATATAAGCAGGCCATCTGCACTCCTGAACACGGCATCGCTTGTTCGCTTCAGGGACCATTCAACGAGGAATATCAACTTCCACCATGGAGCAACGACTACCATTATAACATCAACATCCAGATGATTTACTTACCTGCCCTTGCCACCAACAGGGCAAATCATCTCAATCCCATATGGAAGATGATCCATGATATGATGCCCGAGTTGAAGAAAAACGGTGAACACTTCTTCGAACGACCCGGAGCGCTCATGTTGCCGCATGCCGTGGATGACAAGGGCAAGGTAGTGGGTTCCTTCTGGACAGGCACCATCGACCACGCCTGCACAGCATGGATGGCGCAGATCGCATGGCAGCATTATTTATTTACAAAAGATGAAAAAATCCTGAAAGAGACAGCATGGCCCCTTCTGGTTGGCGCCTTTGAAGGGTATTGGGCGATGCTTGAAGAAAAAACCGGACCAGATGGTCAGAAGACTTATAGTCTGCCGGTTTCTGTTAGTCCGGAGTTCCGTGGATCCCAGATGAATGCCTGGGGGAGGGATGCGTCTTTCCAACTTGCAGCGTTTCACAGGACCGCAAAGATCATATCTGAGGCGGCAAACGCACTGGGTCTGGATAATGATCCCCGATGGGCTGATGTGAGTGACAGGCTTCCAAAATTTACCACGATTACTGGACCTGCCTCCCTGGAATCTCCTTCAAGGCAGGTAGAACGAATAGCACTATGGGAAGGCATGGACCTTATTGAGAGCCATAGGCACCATTCGTTTATGGCCGGTATTTATCCGTTCGATGTCATTGATCCGTTGAGCCCTGAAACAAGTGGCACCGTCCGCGCAACATATGATAACTGGATTCGGAAAGGAGCTGGGGTTTGGAGTGGCTGGTGTGTGCCCTGGGCCGCCATACTTCATAACCGCAATAATGAACCGGAGGCGGCGGTGAGTTGGTTGCACTATTGGTACTGGAATTTCCTGAATGAAGGCCGCGGTACACTCCATAATGCCGCCTTTGGAGGAATTAGTAATATCTCATCGCCAGGTTGGCATAATATCCCGGAAATTGATCGCAATCGTGAAATCATGCAACTGGATGCCGGATTTGGAGCGCTTAGCGCCGTGCTCGACCTGCTGGTTTACTATAAACAAGGCACTGTGTATTTGTTGCCAAAAATACCAAGGGACTGGAGGAATCTCGACTTTTCAGGAATCGCAGTGGAAGGAGGATTCCTGATCGGGGCAAAAGTGGATCGGCATAAGACCATGGAAATTACTATAAAAAGTAAGTTCGGTGGAACCTTGAAACTCGCGCATGGACTTGGCGACAAATTTCTGCTCAATGATGCTGAGGTTGACGGGGCTATTCTAGAGAGAGAATTTCAACCTGGAGAGGGGATTGTGCTAAAAAGAATCAGATAACGAATATTCAAAATCGTTTTGTTTTGATAACTCTAAAAAAAATCGCTGGTATCACATCTTGACATTATTAAGAAAGACAATATAAAACCGTCATTGCGATGAATTGCCCGCGTTTCAGGGCGATGAAGAAGCAATCTCTTAATATTTCAGGAGATTGCACGACTGTTGTGGAAACAGTTGGGATTCTGGTCTATGCGAGACGCTCAGACCAAATAAGGGATTTAGAATCATGGAAAAACTATTTTAAATGAAGAAGTTATGATCGCTATACATCAAATAACAGAAATCCAATTCATTGGAAAAGCCATGTCGCTGAACATCGATGGCAGGCAGGTGGAGGTTCAATTGTCAAAGGTTTCGAAAAAATTATTCACAGCATCCGCTATAGAAAAATCAATTTATAAAATCTCTCCATCTGGTTATGGAATTCACTGGCCCTTGATTGACGAAGATTTATCGGTAAATCAGATTCTGGCCTTGCAGGAATTATGACGCACTTTATGTCATAATAGTCAAATAAAAAACCCGAAAACATCCAGTGTCTTCGGGTTTTGTCTTTTATCGATTAAGATTCAAGAATTGCTAACAGTATTCGTCATACACATCGGCAAGGTGGCGGGCGATAACTTCTGCAGGCCGTCCTTCGATATGATGGCGCTCCACAAAATGCACCAATTCCCCATCTTTAAACAGGGCAATGGATGGTGATGACGGAGGAAAAGGAAGCGTGTGTTCCCGCACTTTGGCAGTCGCTTCAATGTCGGCACCGGCAAATACCGTCGCCAAATGGTCCGGCGCTTTGTCAGCATATTTTAGCGAAAGTGCCACGCCGGGACGAGCCGTGCCTGCGGCACAGCCACAGACTGAGTTGATGACCATGAGCGTGGTGCCCTTGGCTTCGGTCAGGTGTTTCTCCACAGCTGCCGGAGTTTTCAGTTCCGCAAAGCCAATATTGGTTAATTCCGCACGAAACGGTTTTACTAATTCTTCAGGATACATAGCGATACAACAATTATGGTTAATTAAATAAATCCAAGTTCAAGTTTGGCAGCTTCCGTCATCATTTCTGTGCTGTAGGGTGGGTCGAATGTTATTTCCACCTGCACGTCATGGATATCTTTCAACTGCCTGATTTTCGATTCTACCTCAGAGGGAATGGTTTCTGCAGCAGGGCAGGCCGGAGAGGTAAGCGTCATTTTTATAAAAACATTATTAACAGGGTATATGGAAATTTCGTAGATCAGCCCAAGCTCGTAAACATCTACCGGTATTTCCGGGTCGTAAACTGTTTTGATTGCCTCTATTATACGATCTCTCAGTGTTTGTTCGTCAGCCATGAGCTTAGTTCAGTTTGCTTTTATATGCCAGGGCATAAAGTTTCATTTGTTTGATCATCGCCGTTAGTCCGTTCGACCGCTGCGATCCGATGATTTGTCCCATTCCAATCTTTTCAATAAAATACAATTGAGCGTTCAGAATGTTTTCGATCGTCTGCCCTGAGAGAACACGAATCAGCAGGCTGATAAGGCCCTTGGTGATTTCCGTGTTGCTGTCTGCAGTAAATAGTATCCTGTCGCCATGCAGTTCAGCCGTAAGCCACACTTTCGATTGGCAACCTTTAATGATGTTATTGTCAACTTTATGCTTTTCATCCAGTTCAGGAAGCTTCTGACCCAGTTCCATGATATAGTATATCGTGCTCTCCTTGTCGTCACCCAGGTATGAAAATTCATCAATTATCTCCTCCTGGATTTGATCTACCGGAGGGGGAACATGTGTTTCTACCGCCATTTTTCAACAATCTGTTTTAGATTTTCAGCAAAAATAGAAACTTCTTCCATTGTATTATAAATGGCGAAGGAGGCTCTCACCGTACCTTCGATTCCAAATCGGTGCATAAGTGGTTGGGTGCAGTGATGGCCTGTCCTCACGGCAATACCCCTGGAGTCAAGTAACATACCAACATCGAAAGGATGCATTCCATCGATAATAAATGACAGCACCCCGATTTTAATAGGTGCTTCGCCAATAATTTTTACGCCTGGAATTTTTTTGATTTTCTCTGTGGCGGATTGCAGCAGGTTTTGTTCCAATGCTAATAAATCACCCTTTTTTCCAAGACCTTCGACAAAATCAATGGCTTCCCGGAAGGCGATAACGTCGGCAATGTTGGGAGTGCCTGCTTCAAATTTATAGGGAATGTCGTTGTAAGTGGTCTTTTCAAACGTAACCTCACTGATCATTTCACCGCCACCCTGCCAGGGATTCATGGATTCAAGATGCTTTCTTTTTCCATAAAGTATTCCGACACCCGTGGGTCCGTAGAGCTTATGTGCTGAGAATGCGTAGAAATCGCAATCGAGCTGCTGCACATCGATATCGAGATGAGCAACCGCCTGAGCGCCGTCGATAAGTGCCACTGCTCCAAATTGATGCGCCATGTCAATAATCTGCTTCACCGGATTGATTGTTCCCAGCGAATTGGAAACATGATTTACGGCAACGATTTTCGTTCGGGTTGAAAGTAAGTTTTCGTATTCTGCCATGATCAGGTTTCCACGGTCATCCACGGGAATAACCTTTAGTATTGCGCCACGCTCTTCGCAGATCATTTGCCACGGAACAATGTTAGAATGATGCTCCAAAGCAGAAATAATCACTTCGTCGCCTGCATTGAGAAATTTCCGCCCAAATCCATTGGCCACGAGGTTGATGCCGCCGGTTGTTCCGGTGGTAAAAATCACTTCTTCCGTTTCTGCTGCATTGATAAATCCGGCAATTGTTTTCCTTGTATCTTCGAATGCTATCGTAGCTTTTTCAGCCAGGTAATGAACGCCACGATGGATATTTGCATTATATTCTTCGTAATACCTGCTGATGGCATTGATGACACGGACTGGTTTCTGTGTTGTTGCGGCATTGTCCAGGTAAATCAGCGGTTTCCCGTTGACCTGCTGATGCAACACAGGAAACTGCATTCTGATGTCTTGCACATCCGTGGCATATATTATTTGGGTTGTCGTATCCACTGTGTCAGTCAAGCCGCTTATAGATTTCACTGTTTATAAACTCCCGGAGGAAGTCAATTTCTATATTGTCGAGCACATCATTCACGAAAGCGTGCAACAACATTGCCCTGGCTGTTGATGCGCCAATACCGCGCGAACGAAGATAAAATAGTTGTTTTTCATCCAGTTGGCCTGTTGTGCAGCCGTGGGAACATTTTACATCGTCGGCCCAGATTTCCAACTGCGGCTTCGTGTTGATGGATGCTGTGTCGGTGAGTAGTATATTTTTGTTCGACTGGAATGCATTGGTTTTTTGAGCGTCCTGTCGCACAAAGATCTTGCCGTTGAAGACGCCCTTACTGTTGTCATCAAGTATTCCCTTATAGATTTCATTGCTGTAGCAATTGGGAACACGATGATCTACGACTGTATGATTGTCGATATGTCCATCTCCGTGCGCTACATATAATCCATACATATGCGAGGTCGAATTTTCCTCGTCGAGGGCGATATTCAGGTTGTTCCGGATCAATTTTCCTTCCAACGTGAAGGTGAAAGTCCTCACTTCGCTGTCACGCTTTTGATGAATGAACGTATTGTCGATCTGGCAGGTAAGACTTCCCTGATTTTGGAGTTTGAAGTAATTGAGATGTGCGTTGGGTTCTACAACAATTTCTGAAACGTGGTTTCCGAAGAACGCTTGAGATGAAGTAGCGGAATATGATTCTACAATATTCACTTCTGCACCCGGGCCAACCAACATGAGGTTACGGGTCTGTACCGAGCCTTCTTTTTGATTACGGAAATGGTAGTGCAGGATGATGGGTTTTTCAACCTTTTTCTTTTTGGGAATCTGGATAAAAACCCCTTCGTACGAAAAGGCAGTGTTCAGTGCAGTGAACGGATCTTTATTTATATCTGCATATTTTCCAAAATGTGTATTCAATTCCTCAGGGTGAGACTTCAAAGCCTCTCTCAATGTAATCACAACAATACCCTGCTCTATTGCAGCACTTCCTGAGATTTTTGCGACTACTCCATCGACAATCGCTATATGAATAGCATCTTCCTCATGAAATGTGGTTGGCACCGACCGTGGTGATTTGGTGGGTTCGTCTTTTGGAATGGAGTAATGGACTTTTTTTTCAAATAATCGTCCTACATGAGTGTATTTGTATTCTTCGTCCTTGGGCCCCGGAAAGCCTTTGGATTCAAAGGCACTATATGCTTCTTTTCTCAACTTGTGCCACGGCAATTTGCTCTCGCCATTCAGTTGAGCTTCGAAGGAATTGAAATTATCTTTTATCTGATCGGTCATTCTGTCGTGGTTTTAAGAAACCAATTCTGATTCTTCCTTAATCCAGTCGTAACCTTTCTCTTCAAGCTCAAGCGCGAGCGACTTGTCGCCTGATTTCACGATGCGGCCTTTGTAAAGGACATGGACAAAATCCGGAATTATATAATCAAGCAATCGCTGGTAATGCGTCACCACGATGGTGGCGTTATGAGGTGATTTCAATTTATTGACTCCATTGGCAACGATACGCAATGCATCGATGTCCAGACCGGAGTCCGTCTCATCCAGAATCGCCAACTTTGGTTCCAACATAGCCATTTGGAATATTTCATTTCGCTTTTTCTCGCCACCCGAAAACCCTTCATTCAACGAACGGCTTATGAGTTTTGGATCTATTTCCACGAGGGCCATTTTCTCTTTTACCAATTTCAGAAAGTGAACGGCATCGAGTGGTTCTTGTCCGCGGTACTCCCTGATCTGATTGAGCGCGGTGCGAAGGAATATGTTGGAGCTCACGCCCGGGATTTCTACCGGATACTGAAATGCCAGAAATATACCTTCCCTGGCACGGTCTTCCGGAGAAAATTCCAGGATGTCTTTTCCTTCAAATGTCACTGAGCCATCAGTAACTTCATAGTCATCTTTCCCTGCAAGAACAGAGGCAAGGGTACTTTTGCCTGAGCCATTGGGGCCCATGATGGCGTGTACTTCGCCTGGTTTAATGTCGAGGTTTATTCCTCTTAGAATTTCATGGCCGTCAATAGCGGCATGGAGATTTTTAATATGTAGCATACTTGTTTGTTTTCTTTTCTTAACCTACGCTTCCCTCAAGTGTGAGCGCTAATAATTTCTGAGCTTCCACGGCAAATTCCATGGGTAACTTGTTGAGGACTTCCTTGGCGAAACCGTTTACTATGAGCGCCACAGCGTTTTCGGTATCAATCCCGCGCTGGTTGCAATAGAATATCTGATCTTCGCCAATTTTTGATGTCGTCGCCTCATGCTCAACTTTTGCGGTACTATTGTCTATTTCGATATATGGAAAAGTGTGTGCTCCGCATCTGTTGCCCATGAGAAGTGAGTCACACTGCGAGAAGTTACGGGCATTTTCAGCTCTTTTCAACACTTTCACTAAACCCCGGTAACTGTTCTGACTAAAGCCGGCGGAAATACCCTTGGACACTATGTTGCTAGTGGTATTTTTGCCGATGTGGATCATTTTGGTTCCGGTGTCGGCCTGCTGGTGGTTATTCGTAACTGCAACGGAGTAAAACTCACCTACCGAATTATCACCTTGTAATATCACACTTGGGTATTTCCAGGTGATAGCAGAACCGGTTTCAACCTGTGTCCAGGAGATTTTTGAATTGTCGCCTTTACATATTCCACGCTTGGTGACGAAGTTGTAAATGCCCCCCTTGCCATCCTTGTCGCCCGGGTACCAGTTTTGTACGGTGGAGTATTTAACCTCCGCGTTTTTCTCTGCA
>JBGSYX010000541.1:0-2214 GCA_041750735.1 Cyclobacteriaceae bacterium | reverse complement strand
GTGGGTTTTTGGCAATTTAAAGAAGGTACCGCCAAAGAAGTTGGGTTGCGTGTCGACAAGTATATCGACGAACGAATGTGTATTACCGCCAGTACCCACGCGGCGGCTAAATACCTCAAAAAGAACAACTTTTTCTTTAATAACTGGATTTATGCGCTATTGGCATACAATACCGGGCCAGGTGGCGCTGAATCATTTATAAATAAGAAATATCTCGGGGCCAATAAAATGGAGATCACGAAAGATACACACTGGTATGTTCGTAAATTCCTGGCCCACAAAATAGCCTTTGAAAAAGCTTTAGAGGAATATCCTTCACCTGACCTTGTCTTATTTGAGTATGATGAAATCCATCACAAGTCGATCCATGATCTTGCTAACCAATTTGACATCGATTATCAGGTGGTGCTCGATTACAATAAATGGATCAGGCATGGCAAGGTGCCAGAAGACAAACGCTATGTGGCTGTGATACCAGTAACCTCTTCGGATGTGGTGGCTTTGAGTCATTTCAGGCCAAAGAGTGCACTGGAAGCAAGAAATGTTGCCACAAGCAAACCGCACCCGGAATCGTTTCAGCAACCGGCGAATTCTGCATTTAATGATAATTCTGAGTTCCCTGTAATTGTGAGAAAGAATACCTCGAAGGATATACGTATCAACGGAATTCCTGGCTTCATAGCTACAACGGAAGATAACATGATTACTTCTCCTGATAAGCATCGGATATCCAGATCGCAATTTCTTCAGTTCAATGATATGATGTCTTCCGATCACATCAAGCCAGGTCAGGTTTATTATTTACGCAGTAAAAAGACAAAGGCACGCGTGCACTACCACGTAACGTTACCGGGCGAAACCACGTGGTCAATATCTCAAAAATACGGTATCAAGGCACAGAGTCTACTCATGAAAAATCGTATGGCGATTACAGAGCAACCTTCAGCAGGAATGGTACTTTGGTTAAGATTCATACGCCCATCGGATGTTCCGGTGGAATATCGTAAAGTAGACGCCACCAATGTGGTAGTTCAAAGCCATCCGAACAACATTGACATCAAGCCTAAAACATCAACTGATGTCAAATCAAAAGAACCGGAACTGACAGAGATAGAGGATCTTACTTCATCGGACGAAAGTGAATTTCTTTTCGAAGAAGTTGGTGCAAGCACCGGATTTGTTGGGGATAACAGTTTTGTTGATCTAAGTATTCCACCAAAAAAGACTACATCCCATCCCAATGAAACAACGCGGCAGAGTCAAATCATTGACGCCAATCCAAAAGGTATTACTTACCATACCGTGAAACCCGGCGAAACACTATTTGCCATTGCCCGCGAATACAATGTTACTATTGGCGAATTAAGACAATGGAACAATTTTGAGAATCTTAACGTCCTGAAACCCGGCCAAACTGTAGCCATAGGACAATCTGCTGAAATCAGTACATTGGAACAGCCTCAATCAAATTCAGGATCTTCGACTAGTCATCGGGTGCAAAAGGAAGACACTTTATACAGTATAGCAAGAAAATATGGCCTCACAATTCAGGAACTTATGGAGCTAAACGAAAGAAAAGATTTTACAATCAAGGAAGGTGAGGTACTCAAGGTCAGTAAAAAACCATAGAAAACGCGTCTTTTCAAGTGTCGAATAACGAAGAATTCTGTGAAATATTACCTGCCCCAAATTTTGTTAAGCCACAAATCAGAATTATATTATATTTGCTCATTGAATAAGGTATTTACCATAATTTTTTTATTATTAACCAATAGTATTCTCGTAGTTGAAAAAACCTAATTAAAGCTATACAGAGATGATAGTAGACAGTAAAATCGATTTGGTGATGCTTGTTGATGATAACGACACCGACAATTTTATTAGCAGAAGAATCATTGAGATTACCAATTTTGCCAATAATGTTGAAATTAAAAACTCTGGCAAAAGTGCGCTCGAATACCTTGAAGAACATAAAGATAATCCAGATAAACTCCCCGATTTCATTTTTCTTGACATAAACATGCCAATTGTAGATGGCTTCGTATTCCTATACGAGTTTGAGAAATTCAATACTTATCTGAAAAACAAATGTAAAGTGGTAATACTTTCAAGTTCTGACAACAAGAGAGATATTGACAAAATTGTGAATAACGACAACGTCGTCAAGTTTATAACTAAGCCACTTACAGAAAATGCCCTGGAAGAAATCAAGGG
>JBGSYX010000540.1:0-3292 GCA_041750735.1 Cyclobacteriaceae bacterium | reverse complement strand
TTCTTGACTGTGACAGGAGAAGAAAAAGGGTTGCTGGGTTCTACCTACTATGTCACACACCCCGTGGTGCCATTACAAAACACCATTACCGATCTGAATATCGATATGATTGGGCGCGTGGACAAAGACCACGATTTAAATAAAAATTACGTTTACATTATCGGATCAGATAAACTCAGCAAAACGCTCCATGATGTCAGTGAGAAGGTGAATTTGACATACACCGGCCTGGAACTGAATTATAAATTCAATGATGAAAAGGATCCAAATCGTTTCTACTATCGGTCGGACCATTACAATTTTGCAAAAAATAATATCCCGGTCATCTTTTATTTCAATGGTGTTCACGATGACTATCACCGACCGACAGATGATATCGAAAAGATCGATTTTGGTTTAATGGAAAAACGGACAAAACTTGTTTTTCATACTGCCTGGGAAATCGCCAATCGCGAAGAGCGCATTCGTGTTGATGTGTTTCCGGGTGATCTTCCCTTGCCGGTATCAAAGTAGAATGAACTCCATTTTTTAAACTCACGGTCGTTCGCTTACTTTGTTAGCTGGCACGATCCAAATACTAATTCCAGGTACATGACACTTCGATGGAAGTCCGGAAAGTTGAAGGCCTTCGAAAAATTGTTTTTCGAAAACCATGCGTCGCTTTGCCGGTTGGTTTATCGTTTTGTACGCGATACCGACGTGTCGCGCGACATTGTTCAGGACGCTTTCCTGAAATTCTGGAAGAAAAGTGAAGAAAACCCATTGGCCCTGGATTCACCGGAAGCCTATTTACGACGTGCCTGTATCAACGAAGCGCTGAACTATCTGAAAGAAACCGAACGGCGTACTTTGAGGGAAAGTACATTTGCAGAAGATTTTGGAGGGCACTCCGATAAAAATGATCGGGCCGATGCTGATCTGATGGCAAAAGAGACGACATCGAACATTAAGGAGGCGATCGACAAGTTGCCACCCATATGCAGGCAAGTATTTCTATTGAGCAGGTACGAATACAAAAGCTACAGTGAAATCGCTGGATTACTCAAAATATCAGTAAATACGGTGGAGAAACACATCGGGAAGGCGCTTTCTATTCTAAGAAATGCGCTTCATAAAAAAGGAGTCTAACAACCATACAGCTTGAAATACGCCTCTTATAGTGGATAAATCAAAGCATCTGATCGTCATCGCCGGGCCGACGGCTTCAGGCAAAACTGCTATGGCGGTGCAAATGGCCAAACGGCTCCGCTGCGAGGTGATCTCGGCAGATTCACGACAGTTTTTCAAAGAACTCTCCATCGGCACGGCCAAACCTTCGCTAGCTGAAATGGATCACGTGACGCATCATTTTGTCGATTGTATATCCATCGAACAGGAATTCAGCGCGGGAAGGTTCGAATTGGCAGTACTCGATTTATTGCCGGAACTTTATCGCAAATCGGATTTTACGATTTTGGTTGGCGGATCTGGATTGTATATCCAGGCGGTTTGTCAGGGGATGAACGATACACCGATGGTTGATCCGGAGTTTCGCAGGGAATTGTATGAAGAGCTTGAAACGCATGGACTTTCGGTGCTTTTGGAGGAATTGCGAACCAAGGACCCCGACTATTATGAAACAGTAGATAGAAATAATCCGCAGCGGATTATCCGGGCGCTGGAGATTTGCCGGGGTTCAGGAAAGCCGTATTCATCCTTCAGAACTGATCAGCCGGTGGAACGCGATTTTAACATCATAAAAATCGGTCTGAACCTTCCCCGTGAGGAACTATTCCGTCGCATTGACGAACGCATGGATAAGATGCTGGAGAATGGATTATTTGAAGAAGCAAAATTAATGTACCCGTTCAGGCATCTCAATGCATTGAAAACCGTGGGTTATACGGAGATTTTTGATTTCCTTGACGGAAAATATGACGAAACTGAAATGATCCGGTTATTGAAACGCAATTCCCGTAAATATGCCAAACGGCAATTGACCTGGTTTACAAAAGATCAGGAATATAGCTGGTTTCATCCCGATGATTACACTGGCATCACCAACCATATTCGCCACAAAACTAATCTGGTAAATCAATGATAGAGCTAAAGGAAATAGTCATTTATCCCATAAAATCCATTGCAGGGATTTCTGTTCAGAAAGCTTTTGCCAGTGAGCGAGGTTTTGAAAACGACCGCAGATGGATGCTCATCGATGAAAATAACAAGTTTATCACCCAACGGAAGCACCACAAACTTGCCCTTGTGTGGCTTAATATGAGTGGGGAAACCATGGAGTTGACGCATACTGATACTTTACTCGGTTCCATAAGCATTCCATTGAAAATCGCCGGTAAGCCAGAACTTCTTGCAGATATCTGGGACGACAAAGTGCAGGTCATTTGGCCCGGTCTGGAGGCAGATACATGGTTTTCGGACTATCTCGGCCAAAAATGCCGTCTGGTTTACCTGCCTGATGAGTCTGTCAGGCGCGTAGATCCTGACTATGTTTCTGAAAATGTGAACACCAGTCTATCTGATGGCTATCCCTACCTGCTCACCAACAGGGCATCGCTCAGCGATTTGGAGGAGCGATCCGGTGTGTCGCTGAGCATGACGCGCTTCCGGCCAAACCTGGTGGTGGACTCGGGCGTACCTTTCGAAGAAGACTCCTGGAAAAAAATCAAAGGTGATGAAGTTGTGTTTCAGCCAGTGAAACCATGTGGACGTTGTGTCATCACGACCATCGATCCGCAAACCGGCGTGGCGGGACAGGAACCGTTACAGACCCTGAGTACCTACCGAAAACCTGCCAACAAGGTTCTCTTCGGCCAAAATATGATTGCCCTTCGCTTTGGGCATATCCGGGTGGGTGAGAGGTTGGAGGTGATCTAATGACCATTCTCGCGCGAAAGTTACTTTCGTGTGAGTCATCATACCTCTCTTCCTAAAATAAGTGTACGCGGAAGTAACTTCCGCGCTAGTGTTTGGGCCATATTTATTCCGGGTGATTTTATTTCTCGTTTACTTCGGATAATTCTATATTCAGGTGTTGCCCTACATAATTAGTGTAATTCATTTTAACAAATCCCAATTCTTCAGCGAACCAAAAATCTAGCAATGATTCACCAAATGGAAATTTTGCAGAAGACTTTATTTTCCAACACGTTGGTATTAGCCGATACATGGTTTCAATATCTTCCCTTGCCTCAATAGTGTATATATATTGTCCTTGTGAAGAACTCCAATCTCCCCATCCTTGGCCAATATAAAAATCTTCATTCCATGATTTACCCAATTCTAAAGGAAATTT
>JBGSYX010000539.1:0-3030 GCA_041750735.1 Cyclobacteriaceae bacterium | reverse complement strand
GAAGCAAGCTTTAAAGGACATCTGTGATTATTATCGAAGTATAGAGTATGACTCATATGCCGTTAAGGTTCGGGATATTATTCTTGACAAAATAAAAAGCTTGTCTGAATTTGCTAAAAGAGGACAGCAGGAAGAAATGTTGAAGGAGCTTGAACAGGGCCATAGATATTTATTGGTTGAAGCGCATTTTAAGATCATTTACCTGGTTGAAGAAAAGAGAGTTATTGTGACAGATATATTTGATACGCATCTGTCCCCGAGAAAAATGCCACGGAGAAATAAATAACCACTGCTCGCATCCACCCCAGTCCGCCCGTCTGGGAGTAGAATTAAAGAAGATCCCTAAGGGTAGAATCCTATCCAAAAGGCCTGGCATCTGCAAAGCTTTTTTATGAAAAATAGGCCTGCCTAGCTTTGAAGTTGCGGATGGAAGTACCAAACACGATTCACCCAAAAGCGCAAAGGCGCTTTCCCCAGCGCCTTTGCAAAATCACTTTTGTTTAAAGTGGCCTGTATCCTTCAAGCGGCTTCAATTCTCCTTACTTACTTTGGATGAGCTTGACAAATCCTGGTTTATGATGGCTGCATCGCCTTTGTAGTGCAGGCTGCTGGCCCCTGATGCTATCACATCGATTTGCTCTTCTACATAAAGGTGGGCACTGCTGGCGCCAGACAAATCCGCCTTCAGGATTTTTGTGGAAAAGTCATAATCACGGATCGAGGAAGCACCTGAAGCCTCCGCTTCCATCTCCCCGGCAAAGCCACTTAGATTTGCCGACGAAGCGCCACTGAGTTCTGCATATAATTCGGATACATCCAAAGCGCCGGAAAACGTACTTGCTCCAGATAAACGGATGGAAGCATTCGTCGACTCAACCGTACTGGCCAATTGAAAACTTGAAGCGCCGGAACCATAAAAATTGGAAACATGCTTTGTGGTGATGTGGGCCTTTAACGTTGGAGATCCGGTAACGTGGATGTCATTCCTTATGCCGATGGAAAGTGTATTGTTTTCTTTTTTTACCTCGATGTATTGATGCAGATTTTCATTGGCTTCTATCTCAATGGATTCTTCAGTATCTGAAAAAGTGAGGTAAACTTTGAATGCATGTGAAGCGCTGATCGTTTCATAGTCGGTGATAGTAAAATCCATCGATGTTACGCTTGAGGATGGGATTACACGATGTTCCCAGATGTCGCATGACGAAAATACCAGCACGATGGCTGCGGTTAGTAAATGGAAAGCGGTTGTTTTCATTGTGTCCTTTTTTTTAGTTTTTAATATTTACGTATAAGGACAAGTCATTTCCCAAGGGGTTTCCGGTTATTCCATAAATTGTTGAAAATTACTTTAAGCGGTTCAGTTATTCCGTCAATGGAATAATCAGAATGCATCCAATTCGTGATTCCCATCATTCCCCTATTCCAACATTCCAGTAGGTTGGCGAGATCGCCACCTATCCATTTTCCTCTTTCCCAGTGAACTCTTGAACCAAAAACAATTTTACCAACTACTTCCAGGGTACCCTGGTCGATGGATAATAGTTGATTCCGAGCATTTCAAACCGCTTGCACTGGCTGCCAAGGCGATGTTTGAAATCAGCCCAAGAACGAGCAGATGGTTCAGTCCAACCGATTTCGGCGTGACCAACAATTCGTGGAAATACCATGAACTCAAGGTCATCCATATTGGTGATGGTTTCCGTCCAGAGTGGAGATTCCACGCCGATGATATTTTCCCTGCCGACTCCTGGCACCAGCGCCGTCGGCTCCCAGTTATAGGCGCTATCCACTTCGATATAAGCAGCCCAATGCAGTCCAAGAGGAGACAAAGAATCGTATTGCATGTCAAGGTATGTCCTCTTCGCAGGTGATATAAGCACTTTGGCACCTTTTTGCACACCCATCAGTGCATTGCTGGCTTTGTCCCAAAATTGCACAACAGCATTTGCCTTGAGCGATGCATGGGCGATTTCATCCCAGCCCAACACTTTTTTGCCATGAGATTCTACAATATCCTGTGCTCGCTCCATGAAAGGGATATAATCTTCTAAAGGTGTTACGTGCGATTCGTCCCCACCGATATGGATGTATTCACCGGGAGTCATTTCCGCCAGTTCGCGAACCACATCGTCAACAAACTTGTAAGTGATTTCATTATCTGTGCACAGCGTACTAAATCCAACTTCAATGCCGGTGTACAATTCTCTGGCTTTACCGTCACAATTAAGTTCAGCATAAGATGCCAATGCAGCATTGGTGTGGCCCGGCATGTCTATTTCCGGAACGATTGTAATGAATCTCTCCGCGGCATGCTCCACTATTTCTTTGTATTGTTCCTGCGTGTAATAACCGCCTTCGCCACCACCGACTTCAGTACTTCCGCCATGTGTGGCCAGGTTTGGCCAGGATTTTATCTCAATTCGCCAACCCTGGTCATCGGCCAGGTGCAAATGCAAATAGTTGATTTTATAAACAGCAAGCAGGTCGATATAACGCTTTACATCTTCAACGTTGAAAAAATGCCTTGCTACATCCAGCATGGCTCCGCGATAACTATAAACAGGGCTGTCCTTAATCGTTCCTGTGGCAATTTCAAAAGTGCCGACTTTCGGGTTCAATTCCTCGTTGATTGGCACTATCTGCAAAAGCGTCTGAACTCCATAGAACAAACCTGCAGGAGTGGAAGCGGATATTTCGACCAGGTCCTCTGTTATATTGAGCACATATCCTTCTGCTCCCAAACCGATCGTTTCAGGCTCAAGTTTAAGTACAATAAAATTATCGTTTGATGGAGCTTGAGCTTCTGCCAAAGTGAGATTAAGACCAGTCTGAGCATCCAGTTGAACTACAAGATAGCTGCCGATTTGCTCGAGTTCCTTTGATGCATCAGGCAGGTAAATGGTTGTAGCTTCTGAAAGAATAAACGAACTCAGCGTTGGTTTTACCTCCACCGGTTTTGGAATAACAGGTACTTTTGTTAAGTCGAGTGCGGTACGTGTGTTACAGGAGATAAGACCTGCAATAATC
>JBGSYX010000538.1:0-7847 GCA_041750735.1 Cyclobacteriaceae bacterium | reverse complement strand
TAACAAGCAGGATCAGCTATTCACCCTTTCAGAAATGCAGAAAGCTGACGGCATCCTGAAGCAGGTGTTCGCCAAAGCCGGCGCTCCGGCGAACTATAAAGGTGCGTTTTATGACGGACTGCATAAGTTTGATGTACCAATGCAGGAAGAAGCATTCGACTGGTTTGATAAATGGCTGAAGGCGTAGGCTGGAAGGGAATTAAGAACAATCGAACATTCGAACAATTGAACGGAGAACAGGTAGATCAGTAAATCAGTGGATCGGGAAATCTGTGACCTACTGAACCAGCGAACTATTGAACTAATGAACTATTCCTCCTCCTCTATAATCAATACCCAATCCTGACCGCGACCATTGGTTGGCGGGGTGTATGTCTGGATTCCTTTGGTACCGGAAATATGGATAGTGTATTCGACGCCGTAGCGTGGATCGAACCATGATTCTTTCAACTTGTCAGCTTTAAAGTGGCTTTTGTCCACGGTAAATTGTTCACCGAAAGGTGTATAAATAATAGCAAAAGTACCGTCACTAGCCAGGGCTCCTTTTACTTTAGCGCCGCCAGAGGATGGGGCTGTTACGATAAATTCCTTATTGGGAACGAGCTTTTCGTAGTGTCTTGAAGTAAACAGTTTTTTCAGTTGACCCATTTGGAATGCACCTGGATGATCAATCGCCTCATACCATGGAATCACCGGCCAAAGTATACCACTTACTTTGGAAGAGTACATTTGCCAAATGTTGTTATTTCCATAAGTGTGGCCGCAAGCACCAGAAAGCAGTGACCAATAAGCAGCCTGCCGGCAATCAAAGTCATCGAAGCGATCCAATCGGCTGATACCTTCAAAGTAGAATCCTGCAGGTATGCTTTCATAACGTGGCTCGCCGTCGAGGGTCGGTTTCACAGGTTTAAGGTTGTAATCATGTTCTGCATAAAGCCCGTTGTCGTGGTTGTGTGCGCCATGGGAAGACTGATACATATTGAAATCGAGCCATTCGGTCGTGTGAAAATAATCCGATGAAAATCCAGGGCCCCTTGGATGGTAGGTGATAAGATGATTTCCACCGTCACCACTTTTCAATCCGCGAGCCATGGCGTCCATAACCTTGCGCTCGGCGTCATTGGCAATGTCGCGATCACCGCCAAGTATCCAGATAATTGGTTTGTCTTTGTATCGCTTCCCGATGAACTGACCGTATTTGTAGGCATTATCGGCGTTGAAAATCACCGATTCAGGATTGAGGGAACTCCAGTAGGCTCCCCAGGTCGGAAGCATGCCAATTACTAAGCCAAGCGATTCCGCTTTATTAACAATATAATCCACATGTTGGAAGTATTTTTCATTAGGCTTGGTTGGATCATTATTGATTAATGGTATTTCGTCATATGGATTAGGATCCTTCAGTCCATCGCGCTCGGCAAGTACAACTGCCTGGATTACAGTGAATCCTTTTTCGGCTCGGTTTTCCAGATACCGGTCAGCTTCTTCACGGTTGAGCCGGTGAAAAAGCTCCCACGCAGTGTCACCAAGATAAAAGAATGGTTTACCATTTTTGTCGATGAGAAAACGGCCATTTTCACTCACTTTGAGCAACTGGGCCGATGTGAAATTTGGTGTTGAAATGAGGAGAAACGCGAAAATGTAACTGAGTATACGCATGGGCTTTTGGGTTATTATCGAATAAAAAAATTATCTAAGACAGTTCCAATTTAGCGAAAAGCAGGTAAAATCCATGATTGCCAGAATTCTTCATTCGCTTTATTCGAAGTCATAATGAATATTTTTTGGTAGTGGTTCTACCTTGAGCTTCATCCACTTTCCGTTTACTTTTATCACCACGAGGTCATTGTCCTCATCATAAAAAATTGTTCCGTCGCCGGCATCTTTCAGGGATTTAAAGTTCACGAATTTTGCACTTTCTTCAGCGTTCGATTCATCATCACCTTCGGGAGGTGTTTCACGCAGATTTTCCTTGCTAATATTGCCCAGCGTTAGAGAATTTTTCAAGGTGAGCGAACCATAAAATACGGCCTGATCACGGCTGAAAAGAAATGAATGATGACGCACATCCGAACCAATTCGGAACCAGTTATAGGCGGCGTTTGAATGGTTATAGACCGTACCGTAGTAATACAATTCAGCTACCGGCTTTTCGAGTTCCACGTGTTTGTTAACCAACATAGTAATTCTTGACTTGTCATCCCTGGCATATCCTTCAAATACATGATATCCCCAGCGCTTTTTGTTCAGTTCATTTTCATTGCCTCGCACCTGAATCATGAATGGGGTGCTGAGTATGCCATTCACGGTGGTATACATTGGTGTGAGTTTTGGGCTAAATCCAAAACTATACCCTCTCAACGCCCATTTATCCCATGTGCTATCGATGTCACTTTTTATTTCTATGCGAAACGATTCTCCAGATAGCGAACCCGGCACCAGTGAATAGTGCTTTCCCGGAAACTGCGTCGGTGTTGTCTGTCCCCATAAAGGAAGGCTTGGCGAGAGGCAGGTAAATAATAGAATTAAGAGACTATTTCTCATGGTTAAAATTTGTTTACTGTGCGTTGTACTATGATACAATTTATAAAATCCGTGCAGGATACCACCGGGATATGATTTTCCTGCGGAAACATATCCTATTTTTTTGCTTTTTTGCAGTTGAATTCACTGTTGTGAAAAAATTAAAATGACCGATAAACCCAGACAAAAAATACTTCCCGCCGAATGGCAGCCTCAAAGCGCTGTCCAGCTCACATGGCCGTCGGTAAATACGGATTGGGCCGACATCATAGATGAAGTGGAAGTTTGTTACGAACAGGTCGCATACGAGATAAGTAAACGACAAATTCTTGTGGTGGCATGTGAGAATCCGGAAGAGGTGAAAAAAAAGTTATCTCGCTGTCATATGGCTAATCTCCGCTTCTTGGCAACCCCTGTCAATGACACCTGGGCGCGTGATCATGGAGGAATTACGGTTTTTGAGAACGGAAAGCCTGTCCTACTTGACTTCACCTTTAACGGCTGGGGACTGAAATTTGCCGCCAATCACGACAACCAAATCACCAGGCTATTGCATGAAAACGGGATATTCGAAAATGGGGTCGCTTTGCGCAACATGAAACAATATGTGCTCGAAGGAGGAAGTATTGAAAGTGATGGTCTTGGTACCATTCTCACAACAGAAGAATGCCTCCAGGAGCCAAACAGGAATTCATGGATGAATAGGCAAAATATTGAAGAACTGCTGAAATCTGCTTTTGGGGCAACAAGAGTTCTATGGTTAAAAAACGGCTTTCTGGCCGGCGATGATACCGATAGTCATATCGACACGCTGGCGAGGTTTTGTTCTCCATCTAAAATTGCCTATGTGAAATGTGTTGACCCGAACGATGAACATTACGATGCATTATTGGCTATGGAAACCGAGCTTAAAAGCTTTACGCAGCCCAATGGTTTGCCCTACGAACTGATCACTTTGCCGATGGCTGAGGCGGTTTTTGGTTACGGTCATAGACTGCCGGCCACCTATGCTAATTTTCTCATAATCAATGATGCCGTGTTGGTTCCAACATACAATACCGAAGCGGATTCAAAAGCAATGATGCAGTTGGCCAAGGCATTCCCCGAAAGGGAGATAATCGGTATTGACTGTTCAGCTTTGATAAAGCAACACGGGTCGCTACATTGTATTTCCATGCAGTATCCTGATGGAGTTGTGGGCTAAATATATTTTAGTGAAAGATGAAAAGAGAGATTAAAGTCGGAATCATTCAGCAAGCCAATGTCGCTTCCGTCAAGGATAACATGGAGAAACTAGCGTCAAATATTGCCGCTGTTGCTGCAAAAGGCGCTGAATTGGTAGTACTGCAGGAATTGCACAACAGCCTCTATTTCTGTCAGACTGAGGATACTTCGGCATTTGATTTGGCGGAATCAATACCGGGCAAGTCAACAGATTTTTTTGGGAAAATTGTGCAAAACCATCAGGTAGTTTTAGTGACATCGCTTTTCGAAAAGCGCGCGCCCGGTCTGTATCACAATACATCGGTTGTTTTTGAAAAGGACGGCAGCATCGCCGGTAAGTACCGAAAAATGCATATTCCCGATGATCCTGCCTATTATGAGAAATTCTACTTCACACCGGGTGATCTGGGTTTTTCACCGATAAAGACATCCGTGGGTATGCTCGGTGTACTCGTTTGCTGGGATCAGTGGTATCCGGAAGCCGCCCGCCTGATGACGCTTGCCGGAGCAGAAATGCTTATATATCCAACGGCTATTGGTTGGGAATCAACAGATAATCCGGAAGAAAAAGAACGACAGCGCTCAGCATGGCAAACCGTGCAGCGCGGACACGCTATTGCCAACGGATTGCCGGTGATTACTGTGAACCGGGTAGGGCATGAAGCTGATCCAAGCTGCATAACGAACGGAATTCAGTTTTGGGGGAATAGTTTCGTCGCGGGACCACAAGGCGAATTACTGTTTGAAGCGTCGTCTTCAGACGAACAAAACCATGTCATTTCCATAGATCTTGACCATTCAGAAAATGTGCGCCGAATCTGGCCATTTCTCCGTGACCGACGAATCGATGCATTTGAAGGCCTTACGCGTAGATTTTTAGATTAAGCCCAGTGAAATAATAGTTAAGATACTACTCATTCAAATCGTTGATGTGGTTGCCATTGTTTCCAATTCTACCTAACTTGTAACAAAGAACCACCCAGGATAACAAAGGTTCCGACACCCATTTTTCATATACTAACATGGCCCGAAAAAACAAAATGAGCAGAAGGCAATTCATCAATGCCGCTGCACTCACAACAGCTACTATTTCTATTGTCCCCCGGCACGTTCTTGGCGGCAAAGGATACATCGCCCCTTCAGACAAAATCACCTTTGCCAACATTGGCTGCGGCACACAGGGGCTCCGCGAAATGCCCGAAATGCTGCTTCACCCTGAAATACAGGTTGTCGCTGTGTGCGATGTAAATAAGTTCACCACAGATTATCTTGATTGGTCAGCCAATGGCATCAGGGATGGAATCAGAAAAACTATTGGTGAACCGGAATGGGGCGCCAACATAAAAGGAATTCCGGGAGGTAGGGATATAGGTAAAGAATATGTTGAAAAATATTATTCAAAAAACAGTCCGTCCGGCACATATAAAGGTTGTGAGTCATTCGAAGATTACCGGGAAATGTTGGAAAAGGTAAAAGACCTTGATGCAGTAAAAATTATGACTCCTGACCATACCCATGCACAGATAGCCATGGACGCCATGAAAAAAGGCAAGCACATCGTCACGCACAAGCCTATCGCCAACCGCCTGAAGGAAGGCCTGAAAGTGATCGACTCTGTGCGACAGTCGAAAGTAATGACCCACCTGCAGGCGTGGAGCCACCGCCCGGAACACAAACAGATGCGCCAGTGGATCGATGCCGGAGCCATCGGAGAATTGAAAGAGATACATAACTGGTCTCATCGCCCGGTTTGGCCACAATGGCCCGAATTGCCAAAGGACACCCCGAAAGTTCCGGATGGATTCAACTGGGAACTTTGGCTTGGCCCGGTGCCCGATCGTCCATATCATCCAAATTATACCCATAACGTATTTCGTGGCTGGTACGACTTCGGCGGAGGCAGCATGGCCGATATGGGGCATTACAGCTTATTCCCATTGTTCAGGAATCTCGGTATTGGTACTGCCCCACTCAGCGCGAAAGCATATGGCACAACCAACAAAACAGCAGAAAATGGGGTATGTAAGGGCATAAGAAATGATGTGGCGTTTCCATATTCGTGCATGTTCAAGTTTGCCTTTCCGAAGCAGGCCACGCTTCCAGCATTCGACTTGTACTGGTACGATGGCGGCATGAAACCTTTTGCTCCAGAAGAACTCGAAGCTGATGGGTTGGATGTTGATGCCGAGGGCATGATGCTCGTCGGTGATAAGGGTAAAATACTCGCGGGATTTTTAGGTGAAAAACCAAGACTCCTTCCGTCGCAAAAGATGAAGGATTTCCCTTCTTCATTACCGGATAAAGAAGAGGAAGATGAAATGAGGTCCAAGGATTGGGTAGATGCGATAAAGACCGGAAAAGAATCCCCCGGAAGTTTTCTGTTTGCGGGGCCGATCACCGAAACGATCAACCTGGCTTCAGTGGCTTTGCGCACGGGAAAAAGGATTGAATATGATTCAAAAACCCAGACCATCACCAATATCCCCGACGCCAACAAATACCTGACGAGGGAATATCGCAAGGGCTGGGAAATGTAGGAATATAAAAGCTAATCAAACTGAAAAGCCTTCCTGATAAATCTGGGAGGCTTTTTTGTTGAACTACCAGAAGATTGCTTCTTCGTCGCCCTTGAAAAAAGGGCTCCGTATCGCAATGACGGAATTAGCGTGGCGAGATTGGTGGGAGATTGATGGAGAATGATGAGAGATTGAGTCCCTTCCCTCTTCAACCCTTTTCCTCATACCTATTGAACTACTTATTTGTTTTTAAAATACTGTTTGTCAAGCTCACCTTGTTTATAACTTATAAATCCAGAGTCCTCATCATAGGTAGAGCTTGTTTTATAAAGGTTTAAGGTGTCTCCGCTGTATTTCCAACCAAAATATTCTATTTCTCCGATTGGATTTTCTATTCCAATTGCGTCGAATGTGAAAGGAGTATAAGTTTCAAGTCCAAGAGATATGTATTTAATTTTTGAAGCAAAGTCTGTTGGCAGATAATCATTTTTGAATAACAAGTTGATCATGTATTCCATTAACAACTTCTCATCGTCAATAATTTTTTCAAAATCCTTGAATGGAGGTCTTTTGTAAACCGGAGCAGATGGTTCGGATCCTCGATATACAATATCTTTTTCGGGTGAATACACTACCCTGGTTTTATACCATTCCGGAGTTATAATTGTTTTTGCGTCAACAACCGTATACTTCTCCGATCCCCAGTCCATATTGCCCCTAATAATAAGAGTATCATTTTCTTTAATTAATAATAATAAATCGCCATAGAAAACATTTTTCCACTGTAATATTTCCTTTGATTTTACAATGCTATCGGGAAGGACGGCTGTTAGCCATTCTCCGGTCATCGTTTGGGCTAAACCATTGGGCAATAATCCGATAGTTTCAGATTGCTTGTCATTGGTTTTCTGTTCAATAGGTATATTTTCCGAACTTAATGTTGTTTTCCTATCGCCTTGACCAGAACAGGAAAAAAGTAAAAAAATAGACAGTAATAGTGCTATTCTCATATTTTACCAAATCTTAAAGCTTTAGTATTCTTTTTGCAATGACAATGCCCCATATTTTTTATTAGTTCTCGCAGTATAATCCACGGCTTTTGTGTATGTGATTTCAGTTGATGAAAGTATCCGAAATACACTAAAAATCCAAGGTGGCGAATTGTATATAAAGTTTAGCGATATGAAAATGATTAAGAACTTCCAATTATCAGTGGTCCACCCACCAAGGATTCAGTACCAAGACACTACTGGACAATTGAAAAGTTCAATACTCATCCTACTCGATGATTTTACTTATTGTCATTTTGACAAATTGAGTTATTTGTTTAGTTTTGATTCAATATGCCCATCCGAACCAAAAAAGTCGGTAATTTTTAAATCTTTACGAAATGAGACAATCAACGCAAAAAATAAGGCTGGTCGAGAAAATCGGATATAGCCTTGGCGATCTGGCCGCCAACCTGGTATTTCAGACCCTGATAACCTACCTGGCGTATTTTTATACAGACATCTATGGGCTGAAAAACAACGATGCCTCGCTGATCATGCTGATTGTAGGTCTGGTAGCGGCCTTTTTATTCAA